>CAIXBQ010000055.1 GCA_903917705.1 uncultured Verrucomicrobia subdivision 3 bacterium
GCTGGTCAGCCATTGTAATCCGAACGCGTGGCTTTCAAATTCTTCTCCCTCTCCTCCCCATCAGGAGGAGAGGGCCGGGGTGGGGAGGCCAAGGCCGTCGGAATATCAAATCCCCTCACCCCAACCCTAACCCCTGCTGGCTTTTGCATTGTTCTATAGAAGTAGGCAGGCATGAATAGGTTATGTCAATTGCACCATTGCCAATTACGATCTTTTCGATGAGGGCTTCGACATTCTGCCGCTTCTCTGGCATCTGCATTTTGGGCCACCTTTTGTGCAAAGAATGGGACTCATTCAACACATCATCTGCGGACAATTTGTTAACTTTCAAAAAATCAACCTCAGCTTCCAACTGTGGCAGTCCGGCGTTCAACTGCTTCAACCGCTCTTCGGCGGGCGTGTAAAGCTCGCGGAAGCCATCGCCGGAAATCTGCTTCTGTAAATACAACTGGTGCGTCTGGTGCATTTCCTCCCGCACTTTCTGAATCTCTCGCTGATGGGTTGCCAGCAAGGCGGACTTTTCCGCCAAATTCTTTTCCGCCGCCTGTAAGTGGCTGGTAATCCGTCCGGGCTGGCCAAAAAACGTCTTCAATTCCTTAAGGATGACGTTTTCCAAATCCACAATCGCAATTTTGTTGCAACATTTCCGGCAGAAGTATTTTGGGCTGTTGGCGGCAACATACATTTTATGCCCGCACGAACAATGTGCCAAGCCGCTGAACAAATGCACCGGCGGCTTGCCGGGCCTTTTCCAAGTCTTCAATTGTGCGGCGATGATTTCGTTTACCTGATTCCACAATTCTTCGGAGACAATCGGCGGACATTCGGCCCGGCCCCATTCAGCTTCTGGTTTAATTTCCGTGCGCCATGTCCCAGTCATCCGCATGGTGTTAAAGACATAAATGCCCTTGGCGCTAGACTCGTCTAAAATCCGCAGGATTGAAGTGTCCCGCCAAATGTTTCCCTTGCGCGTGCGATACCCGGCGGCGTTCAGCGTCTTGGCAACCTGCCCCTTGCGCCGAAACTTTAAAAATAATTCGTAGGCTTTGCGGCGGATAGCGGCTTCCTCGGCTTTAATGACCAGCTTCCGATCTTTCCATTCGTAGCCATAAGGCGACGTGCCATTGATGGATTTGCCGAGCTTGGCGCGGGTCAATACCGATGCATTGACGCGTTCGGTGGTTTCCTCCCGCTCCCACTGTGCGAACACGCTCAACAGATGAAAAAACATCCGTCCGCCGGCAGTGCTGGTGTCAATCGCCTCGCTCAAAGAAATCAGGTCGGCATCATGTTTTTTGAAAAAATCAGAAAAATCCTCTAGTTCGCGCCGATTGCGGGACAGGCGGGCAAGCTTGGAAAAAACGAGCCCGGTGATATGGCCGCGTTCGATGTCCTTCATCATGCGCCGGGCTTCCGGGTTTTGCATGACGGCCTTGCCGCTTTGCCCGGCCAAATCATACAACTCCTTAACCTCCCAACCCCGGCTCTTGGCGTAGGCGCGGGCGCGTTCTTCGTGGTGTTCGGGGCTGTCACCTTTGGCCTGGTCTTCGGTGCTGACACGAATCCAGATGCCGATGTCTTTCGGAGAAGTATTTTTGACGCTATTTTCCTTCATATACTACTTATGCCCGCAACAAAATGCCGATTCAAGCCTTAACTTTTATTTTCTAAAATAAGATTTTTACAAACAAAAAGCCGGCACACGCTGGCGTTGTGCCGGTTTATTGCCTCTCTAAATCAAGCATGGCCGCCTTGCGCGTCAGCCATGATGCTCTTGATTAATTGCGCGTCCCGGCCTTTGACTTTCTTGCCGGCACCGTCGCCCCAATCTAAAAACCAAAACTCAACCCCGCCGCCGTCCTGGTCGTAATAGCGGAATTCTTCGGCGGGGCCGCCCCAAGAAATTTGATAGCGCCAATAGCCCGGATGCGTTCCGAACGTGTCCGCTGCCACCCGGTCAACGCATAGCCCGTATTCTTCCAACCGGCCAAGATCTTTCACTTCGACGCCGTAACCCGCCCGCCAAAGTTTTCGCAAATCGGCCATGCGGGAGGCAAAAGCATCAGCCACCCTGTCTTTGCATTTTATATCCATTTTTTAATGAGCGCCGCCACCAGCTAGCGGCGGGGGAAATAACATTATGATAAAGGCGTTAAATTTCCCATGAGCGGCACAAGCGCACTTGCGCCGCCGGGGGAGATTCATTCCGCTACCGTGACGGGAATCAGGTCCAGATTTTCGGGCAAATCTTCCAGAGGAATCTTTTCCCAGCGAGAAGTCGAATAGTAGCCTTGTTGCTCATAGCGCTTGCACCACTGGAAAGCATATTTTACCGCCTCCTCTTGCGTAGGGAACGGCTCGCAAGAAATGGGGAAGCCGTCGGGAGAAATAACGTCATACATGGTTTTAGTCATGTGAGTTTTATTGATTAACGAATAAGCGAACGAAGAAACCGACCATATTCCTTCGGAAAGGAACATCATAACTATAACAAAATCACCGCTTTTTCGCAAGGGCTTGAAGCGGTTTTCAGCCCGTAGAATATGGCTTTTATGAATTTTCGGCGGGTCTTTTTCAGACTGCGCCGCGCCGTAAAAGTTCGGTGTTTATTTCGGAAAGCTCCGCCAGCCGCCGCTGTAATTTCAAGTGCGCCGCGATGCCCGCACGGGCCTGTCTGCGCTGTGCCGGGGTTTTGAGCAGAAACTTCCGCACCCGGCCGGTGCCCAGGCATTGCACCAGATAGAAAAACGGGCCGTGCTTGAAGCCCCGGCGGCAGCGGCAGTTCTTTTTGCCGCACGTCAGGTATTGGCGGACGTAGGAGGCGCGCACCAGATCGGGCGACAGCCGCACCCCGGACAACAATGAGGCCTTGCGCCGCTGCAAGGCGGGAACGGTCAGCTCATGAACGGCTACTGTCTTAACCATATCTATAGGTAGGAATTAACCACCCCGGAAGCAATCTCGGAAACTGACCGCTTACTCTTCCAGAGCCTTGCGCGCCGCCTGGTGGACGGCCTGATCGCTCAATCGCTGTTCCTCCGGCGGCAGCTTCGGGAATTTCCGGGTGACTTTAAAGCCGAGGACGGTTTCCGTTTCGGCCACGGGACTTGATGGCGTCGTCGCTTCCGCCGACTTCGCCAGTTTTTTCAGCTCCACCAAAAACTCATCCGGCGTATGGAAAATCACTTTTGCCGCCGCTTCCAAACCGAGTCCGCTTTGCACGGCGGCGGCAATATCGTCCAATCGCTTGCGTCCGGTGGCAATAACCGCCACCCGGCCAAACCCCGCCGCCAGACACTTCTGCACATTTTCAAATTCGTGGTTGATGTTCGGAGAAATGGCGATTTCGACGGCGATGGCCAATCCGCCCTGCCGCAACACCAGATCCGCCGCGCTGTTGGATCCCTTCACGAGCTGTTTCTCGATGTCGGCCTTGAAGCCAAACTTCTGCGCTTCATCCCGTAACCGCTTCTGAATGGATTTGTGCAAGGCCAGCCCGCGCCCCAGTTCCTTCGGCTCGGACACCGTTTCTTTTTCCCCGACCGTGGCCTTCGGAATTTCGGCTGCTTTTGGTGGTTCCGTAACCGACGGCGGTTCGGAACTTTTCGGCATCACCGGCGGCAAGGTCGCCACCTCCGTTGGGGTCGGCAAGACCGGCAAAACCGGTTCCGTTGGTGTGCCTGCCGGAGAAACCGGCTTGGTTGCCGGCTTGCCTCCGTCACCGGGCGGTTCATCCGAATCGGACGGTTCCAGTGGTTTGATCTTGCGGACATCCGGACGAAGGTTCGCCAGCAACATCGCCTCCACTTCGGCACGCGGGGTCGCATATTTGGCGCGGGAAGCGGCTACGATTGCGGCGGTTCTTTCGGCGTCACTGTCCGGCGGTTCGGGTTTCCGCAAGGCCAGGTTGAAATCAAAATCATTCTGTTCCACGCGGGCAATGGCATGAAACTTTTCCAGCCGGGTCAGGCTCCGGGCATCAAAGGATTCAAAGCCATCGCCCAGTTTTTTGGCATCATCATCCCCGACCTTCAATACGATGCGCGTGCAGGGCTGGGTCAACACCGCGCTGGCCACCTTGGGATCGCTTTGCAACTGGTGCAGTTCCTGATGGGCCAGCGTGAGCCCCAGCCGGTATTTCCGTGCGCCGGTCAAAATCTTGGCCATGCTGGGCGTAATGAAATGCTGAAACTCGTCGATGTAGAGCCAGAAGTCCCGGCGGCCGTCCTGCTTCTGCGCCTGCCGTGCCATCGCCAACTGCTGGAACTTGGACACCAGCAACGTCCCCAGCAGATAGGAGTTTTCCTCACCGCACAAGCCTTCCGACAGTTTCGCCAGAAAAATTTTGCCGCCGTCCATGATGTCGGCAAATTTCAGCCGGTTGTCCCGTTGCGACACCATGTTGCGGAGCGGTTTCTGGCTGAAAAAATCCTGCAACCGCGTCAGCACGGAACCGATGGACTTGCCGCCGCCCAATTGCGGGAACACCTTCTCCCAGTAATAGATCAATTCCGGGTCTTGGACGGTGGATAAAAACTCGGTGCGGAAAACTGGCTCCAGCAGGAACCGGCGCAAGTCCGCCAGCGTCCCGCCCCGGCTGCTTTCCAGAATAACCAGGATGGCATTCTGCAATACGGTATCCATCTGGTCGCCCCACGACGTGGCCAGTCGCCGGAAAACGCCCACCAAGTCAGACGCGATGAGTCTCTTTTCCTCTTCGGAATGCGCCTGCAAAATATTGAATCCGATGGGAAATTCGACATCCGATGGATCCACCAAAACCACGTCGTTGATCCGGTCTTCAGGAATGCAGCCAAGAATCTGGTCGATCAAATCGCCGTGCGGGTCGAGCACGGCCACACCAGCGCCGTTTTCGATGTCCTGCCGGATCAGATTCAGCAACAACGATGATTTGCCGGTGCCGTTGGAACCGATGATGTGGGTGTGGCGCACCCGCTGGTCGGCAGTAAGGAAGACCGGCACGGTCTCGCCATTGTGTTCGTTGTCGCCAATGACAAAGTCCGTCGCCTGCCGCAAGCTGGCGGGTGCGGCCTTGGTCAAACCGGCGTCGCGTTGCAAGGCCGGCGAGCGCACAGCGCTGGTCGGTAAATGAACAAAGCCCGTCAACTCATCACCATTCAAAATCATGCCAGTGCGCCGGCACTGGCGACGCAGCACATCCTCCAAATGCTCCTCAT
This sequence comes from uncultured Verrucomicrobia subdivision 3 bacterium, assembly GCA_903917705.1. Taxonomy (GTDB): domain Bacteria; phylum Verrucomicrobiota; class Verrucomicrobiia; order Limisphaerales; family UBA11358; genus UBA11358. The sequence continues at coordinate 5,199 of CAIXBQ010000055.1, forward strand.
ACGGATAGTCGTCGTTGTTTAATGGAATGAGGGCGTTGCCCTGCGGGTTGGAAAAAACGCGCAACGAACCGGCCATGTCGCGGGCGATTTCCTCCAGCCGGGCGCGACTGGACGCCCGTCCCATGATGCGAACGACGGCGGCATACAATGGTTTAGCCGCCTTGTTTTCCGCCGCACCCGCCAGTTCGGCGGCATTGACGAACAGCGGCTTACCGTCCGGGAGCGTCACGGAATTGATGAGACTTTTCGCCCAGGGATTTTGCACCGGCTGCCAGAGAATCTGGAACAAGGCCAGTTCACCCGGCTGCAATTCAGCCAGGGCCCCGACGAGGCCCACGAACGGATCCATTTTGCCGGTGGTCAGCGGCAGCATGAATTCCCGTTCCAGACCAAACTCGACCGCAAACGCCTCATCGCCCGTGCTGTCATCCCACGCCTTGTCCAACGCACCTTCCAGTTGCCGAAACTGCACGTCGGGGAAGTGCGCCACCAACTGCCTGCGAACCGGTGACGCGTCCGACACGCTGGCCGCGAATTGTGCGAGCACCCGTTTATGAATGCCCAGCAACTCGAAGGCAATCGGTTCGCGGCACAAGGCCAGATTGTGAAAAAATTGGTCAAAGGATTCTTTGGAAATGTCGAGCTTGGCTGGCAGGGAAGCTTGAAACTCAACCAATGAATCCCGCACCAACGGCGTCGGTTCGGGTTCTTCCTCAACTTCCTCCACTACGGGCGGTGGCGTGGGTTTGCGAAACAGGGAACTCAAGAAGGTGGGTTTGCGTCCGTCATCCACCACTGAAGCATCGGGCAAACGATAACCCCTGAAAAATTGAAACGGCGGTTCGGGGGTAACCGGTTCACCAAACACCTGCCAGCCGCGTCCACGCGATTCCCACTTGTAAAACTGCTCGGACAGTTGTTCGTGGACCGAGGCCATACCTCAAGTCGCAACGGGCTTTTTATCCGGTGGTTGAGGTTTGTTCAGGTCGGAAACCGGCGGGGCGGGTTGAAAATGACGCTCCAGTTTGACCCCTTTGGCGGCGCAGGTTTCTTCGGCAATCTCATGGATGAACTGGGGCAACAGTTGCCGATACAAATTCCGGGTGTCTTCCCGATAGTAAGTTTCCACCCGAAACCAGTCTTCGTAGATCGTGGAAACCACGGGTATCTTGAGCAGGATGGTGTCGAGGTCGGACAACCCGCCGGAAGAGGCGTTGCGAAACACGCCGACGATGGCAAATACGAGGGCACCCGTGGCGATGGCGGCGAAGCTGGCACCCAACAGCTTGACCAGCAGATAGTCAACCAAACCGAAAAACAGGACTGCCGCCACGATATGCCAAAGGCGGACCAGTGCGGGAACATAAACGGTGCGGCGGGAAAAGAAGAAGAGGTTGCCGAACGGAGCCGCACAGGTGTCAATGCACAGGCGTTCCCGCATCAGGCGCAGATACACGCGTTGGTCGGAGAGCAATCCGCCTTCGGGGAATTCGATGCGCGAGATTTCCATGCCGGGAATTTTACGGGCGGCCAACTGTTGCTCGACGTTCGTATAAAATTCCTGGGTGGAAAAACTTACTCCATCGGCATGTTCCAACTGATAATCCAGAACCTCGCCCTTTTTATTCTTGAAGCCAAAAATGAAGTCCAGCATCTGACGCACGAAGAGACGAAACTGTTCGCTCTTTTTGGGCTTGTCGCCGGTAGTAGCCATAGTTAAGTATCTGCGGGTCATCATGGCACCGGCTCATGCTAGCGGTCAACGGTAAACTAGTTTGTGGAAATTTGCTGCTGCCAATGATTTAGTGTCCGTCCTCATCAGGTCTGAAAGAAAGTCGGGAAAACATGAACACAACCAATTCATCAGGCTCCCCGGAAAGTTCCTTGCAATATTGGCGTCGAGTCCTGCGCCCCCTATGGTGGTGGCTTCTGCTGGTGTTGGTATTGCTTGGGATTCATACGCATCAGCAATTGATGGAGAAAACCCGGCTCAACTTCACCATCACTTTGGCCGGTCAACCGCCATCCCCTGAAGCCACCTCCACTTTTGACGGCCAGCCGATAATGAGCGGAGAGCACATTCCGCTGGGCAATCATCAGTTCATGATCACGCACCCCAAAGGGGTGGCCTTCAAAACCAATCTGTTTGTTTGGTATGGTGGACGTGACTTTGGGAAAATTAATCTGCCGCGAGCCACCGGAACGCTGGCCGTGTCCGCCTATCCGCCGGCACCCCGAATCTATATCCAAGGGCCTGAGTTCAATGTCACCTTGACCAATAGCGAGGGACTTACTAC
>CAIXBQ010000056.1 GCA_903917705.1 uncultured Verrucomicrobia subdivision 3 bacterium
CAAAAGACAGGCCCGCCCCGCTGTTGTAAAGCAGCGCCACGTCATCGGCCGTCAGGCAGCGATTCCAGAGACCAATTTCGTCCATGGCGCCAGCCATCGAGCGGTCCATGCCGTAATAATTGCCAACCCAAAGCTTCAGGGGGCTCGACGGATTCTGCGTGCCGGTGGCGTATTCCACGCCATTGAAATAGAGCCGGGCGGTGGTGCCATCGGAAGTGGCAACCAGATGGTTCCAAGAATCAAAAATGATGTCGTGGATCATCGCCGCCCAGGGACCGAAAAACTCGACATTAAACTCCCCGCCGCCATGCGCGTAGCATTGCACACAATCATTGGTGTAATCGCCGCCATCGAGGCTCAAGAAAATCTGGAAGTTCTCGGATGGCGCACTGGATGGATTCACCCACCAGGAAACAGAGCGCTCCGTCCCGCTGAACGGCGCAACCAAATCCGCCGAGAGTTGGCGATAAAGCCCCTCCGCATCACTCGTGGCCGCCCCACCGACAACGCCAGTGCCGCCCGGAAAATCCGAGTTCAAATCAAACAAAGTCTGTGCGTTGACAGTGGCATCCAGGCGAGTGACGCCAGTCGCCTCGTCAAGCGGCCAATAGCCCGTCAAATCAGTCAGCAGCGTGGCCGGCGGCTCGGCCTCGTCGGGAATAATCACATTGCTGTGCAACGTGATTTCCTTGCCGTCAGCATCCACGCCCACGATAAAGATCGGCTCGCCGCCGCCATCAGGCGCGTAACGCCGCGCATCGCCATATTCCCAATCCGTCAGGTGGAACGTAACGCCGCCATCCAGACTCAGGTAGGCATTCCATTTATAGGGGTCAGGCAAAGTCCAAGTCCAATCCGCCTTGTCCGGATAAGTCGCCACCAGCACGGGCGCCGGCATCAAGGCATCCTCCGGCACAATCACGTTGCTCCGCTCCGTGATCTCCTTGCCGCTGGCATCCACGCCCACGATGAACAGCGGATCCCCTCCACCATCCGGCGCGTAACGCCGCGCATCCCCATCCTCCCAATCAATCAGTTGAAACGGTGCACCGCCAAAGCTGATGTAAACATTCCACCGAATGGGATTGGTATAGTCCCATGTCCAAACGGCCTTTTCCGGAAACTCCGGGGACAAGACCGGCGCAGGAAACAGCGCATCCTCCGGCACGATCACATTGCTGCGTTCCGTGATTTCGTTGCCATCGGCATCCACGCCCACGATGAACATGGGATTACCGCCGCCATCCGGCGCGTATCGGCGGGCGTTGCCATCCTCCCAATCAGTCAGTTGGAAAGTGACGCCGCCATCAAAGCTCAGGTAGGCATTCCACCTATAGGGGTCGGCATAAATCCAGTCCCACTCAGCTTTTTCCGGAAAGACCGCGCGCAGCGCAGGCCCGGGCAGCAAGTGCGGCAGCCCCCGCCGGCGACGCGCCGCCAGCCAGGTGCGACGCTGCAACGGCGTCCAAGGCGCGTTACGGCGAATCGGTGCTGGAAGTGTCTTCGGCATTTTCAGAAACCTTGGTAGGGACATCGCGCTGCGATGTCCGCTCCGGTGGAATTTCAGCCTGCGGAATTGGCCGCTCAGGTGGCCGGTCATGCAATGACTCCTCGATGATGAGGGGGTGGCGTTTCCGCCGGATATGTGGATAGGGTAAGCCCATAAACATGGTGGCACTGACGCAGTCAGCGCAGTCAGATGGCGTTGGCCCCGATGGCGATTTGTTTCCAGTTCGTCCCGTCGCTGATGGCCAGGCACGGCACCGAGCCCGTGCCGCCAGCCGACAGATGGATGATCCGGTGCGGGAACTTCGCCGGCGTCACTCCGGCGGCCGCCGCCGCCGCCACCGTCGTAAAGGTCGAATACTCGATTTGTTCGCCCGAACGGATCCGTTCAAAACTGCGGGGAATAAGTTTGCCCATAATTTTGTTGGTTGAGTTTTTTTGGTTTCGCGCTTCGCGCAGGTTGTCCCTGCGCGAAGCGCATTGGCCGTAACGCAGTTACAGGTTGTGGGTCACTGCCACGATGGGGATGTTTTTGTTCTCCCACACGCGCACCCAATTCGCGGCCGTTTCCAGTTCCGCGTTGGTCGGGTTCGAACCCGCCACGCTCGCGCTGGCGAATTTCACCCCGCGCGGATGCATGATGAAGCGCCGGCGGTTAACGAGAATGGTGTCGCTATTCAGCGCATCGCGCGCCGTTTCGCAACCCTCCGTGCCGTGCCCGCCCTCCACCGGCGCGCCGTTCAAGTCGGCGTAGCCCATCCCAAACGCGCCTTCGCCGAACAGGTAGGTCGTATAGACCAGCCCATCCGTCGTGCCCGCGCGGGACGGACAGCCGTCATCCACGATGACCCGGCGGCCTTGGAAAACGCGGATTTGCGTTTCCCCCTGGCTGTCCGGGACGTAATCAATCAGGTCCAGCTTGCGCAGGACCGCTTCCGTCGCCGAATGCATCGCCACCGCCCGCAGCCGGTCGCCGCGGTCGCCGAGCCGCTGCGTCGCATCCACAAACGTGGCGCCATTCAACCGCGTCGCCGAGGTCTGCAACGCCACCGATTCACTGTGAATCGCCAGCAGATTGCCCGCCATGCTCGCCGCCGAGAACATGCCCTTGAGGCACGAGATCAGCATGTATTGGTTCTGGCGGTTCCAGTAATCCGCCATGAAGTTCGCCAGCGCCAGCGCCGGGTCATCGCCCGCGACTTGCGTCGCCAGATGATTCCACGACCACGCCATGCCGTCGTTGTGGATCCGCGCGATGTCCTGATCCGCCGTGAGCTTCGCCGGCACCAGGGGCGCCGAATCGCTCAGCGGCTGGCGGTTGCCCGTCAGGTCGTTCCAGTGCGGCATGTTGACTTGCGTGCCGCCTTGCGCGGCCCGCTCGTCGTAATCCGGCGTGCGGATCGCGATGCCCGATTGAAACAGGTCGGATTTCTCCGCCGTCCGTTGAAGCACGTAACCAGCGAACTGCGCTGGCACGATGATGTCTGCCAATTGTGTTTTAGCCATGATGTGTTCTTTCTCTTTGGTAGGGCGGAGTTGCTGCTCCGCCTCTGGTTAATGTTTTTGCGCGTCAGCGCAGTGGCCCTGACGCAGTCAGGCCGCCGCCTTCAGGCGGGCCGCCAGTTTCGGGTCGGATTTCAGCAACTTCATTTGCTCGGTCAGGTTGAACGTTTCCGCTTTGTAGGGGTTCCGAGCGCCCCGTGCGGAAACACTGCCAGTGGCACCGCCACCGGAGCCGGCCGCACCGCTGCCAGCATTTGCCTCGAACAAGTGCGGTGCGTCAGACACCAACGCATCCACCCATTCAGCCAAAGTGAGCGGCGTGACCCCGTCCTTGCCCATGAGGGGGGTGTCGCCGTCGAAAGCCTGGGGATGGCCATTGACCATCCGGAAAATCGCCCGGGCGCGGGCGGTCAGGTCCAGCCGCGCCGTCGGCCGCAGCCCGCGTTTCAGCGCCTCATTCAAGACCGCGTCATCAATCCGCACCGCCGAAAGCTGCGCATTGACGGAATCAAGTTCCGCCAGCTTCGGCACCACGGACTTGTCCCAATCAGCCCGCTCCGCTTTGACCCGGGCCGCCAGGACCTTCTCGAACTCGCCCGCCTGGAGCTGCGCCGCCTCCTCCAGCTTGCGCTTTTCCTCGGCGGTCTTGCGAACGGCTTCGGGGTCGATGCCCTCAAACCGCTTGAGCTGGTTGGTAAGGGCGATGTTGTTCGCGCGAAATTCCTCGATCTTCGCCCTGCCGTCATGGTCGAGCACCCATTCACCGGCCTGCTCGAGATATAGCGATTGATGTTCCGCAGGGATTTCCTGCTTCGTTGCGAATTTATTTTTCAGTGTCATATTTTTTTTGGTGGGGACGGACCGCTGGGCCGTCCGTTTTTCATTTCACGGTTACCGGCGTGGCGATCACATCCCCCGCCGCCGCCGCCGAGGTCGGCGGGATTTCTGTTTTCCCAATTTCTGCTTTCTGCTTTTGCAGCAGCATGATTTCCTCCTCATTGGTCCGCCCGGGCGCGATGACTTCGCCCGCGCGGAACAGATCGAGCATCGTCGTCTGGCTGATGGCGCCCGCCTTCCAGGCCGCCACAATCGCCGTGATCTCCGGCGCCGGCATGCCCGTCACGCTGAAATCCGTGTTCAGCGAAGCCAGCACCAGGTCCGGCCCGATGTCGTCCGGAACCGGCTCCGTCGAGTTCCACCAATAAACCCAGCGCAAAACCTGCGTCAGCGACGTGCTGACGCTCAGGGAAACCGTGTTCAGGATGCTGTTCTCGCCGCTCTGGCGCAGCTCGATGGCCGCGGCCGTCTCCCCCACCCGCTTCTTGGATTCCAGCATCCGCGTGCCCAGCACGGCCATCATTTGCTCTTCGCGGTCCATCGCCCGCTCAAAAGTCGTCAGCCCCTGGCCCGTGAACTCCAGATAGCCCGCCGTGGCCCCGGGCGTCTCCGCCTGCCAGGCCGTGCTGCTGCCAATCCGCAGCGTCGCATTCTTGTCGAAGCCGCTGACATAGGCCGTCGGCAGCGCCGTGTAATGCATCCCGTGAAAATAATCCGCATTGATGCGGTAATGATGGAGGTTGGCCGAAATGATGTCCGCCAGTGGAATCTTGTCCACGTCCGGCAGCGAATGGCGCGGCCCGTGAAACACAAACGGAATCAGCGGCAGCGGCTTGCCCAGGCGCAGCGGCGTGAGGGTGTCCACCAGCTTCCATTTCTTTTTGCCCCGGCTCCGCGCGCCCTCCACGCCCTGGTTCTCGGCGAGGAATTGCCAGATTTCCACCTGATAAGACCAATCCGCGCCGCCGACATCCGCCGCCCCTTGCGGCGGCACCAGCTTGCAGATGCGCAGTTGCGAAATTTCAACCGGCACAAACGGATCCTGCGAGTAATCCAGCGCCGTTTCCTGCAACACCAGCAGCGTCAGCACATTCCGGCCCTTCACCCGTTCCGTCCGCCAGTTGATGATGTTTTCCGCCGTGTAAGCCACCGCATAAGCGCGTTCTTCCCCGGACTGGCCGGCGGCGCCGCCGCTCCAATCCACCAGCGTGCCCGCCCGGCCCACATTGATGATCTCCGTGACGAGCTTCTTCGCGAAGGCGGCAAACGAAGTGCCCAGCATGTCCGCATCCTCCACAAATTCCATCAGGACATCGGCGATGCCGCCGACTTCCGGCAGCTTGAAAGTCGGATCACGGCGGAAAATCAAACCCACGAAACCATCCGCCGTCCGCGCCGTGGCATTGTAGAACAAGGCGCGGTTCTTATAGGCGGCGTAATCCTTGTCATCCTGCGAATCCAGCCGGCCCAGATACTTTTCGCCCTGGGCCTTCACCGCATCCTCGCCCGCGAAGACATCGCGCGCCCGCAGCCAGCCGGCGAGGCTCGCGTCATATTCAAGATGTGTGCTGTTTACAGGCATTGCGCTCGTGCCAGCCCGGCGTGGGTTTTGTTAACCTGCAACCTGCAACCATCAACCCACCGCGCCGGCACGAGGCGACTCTACCACGGGTTTTTTAGTCGGATTTTTGCGGCGAAAATCAATTGACCACTTCAGACCTTTGAAGACCTTTGAGCGACCGTTCGTGCAAATACGGACAACATATTTTCGCTTGACGGTTTTTGAAAATCGCTCGCAAACAAACCCGCGGATAAAATCTGGAAAGAAATTCCACGCGAAAATAGATTTGAAATTCTCTTGCTCCCGCCCGGGTAAAGAATTAGACCAGCCTCATCTGGAAAGGTTTATAATGAGAAATATATATGCCGTCCTAATGGGAGTTATTCTAACCGCTGCTACCAACCTCCACGCCCAGCTCGTTCCAGCCGCCCCGCCCGACAGCATCGTGCAAGCCACCGCCGATGCGCAGGGGCTCACGCAAATATCCCGCGACGCCCTGCCCAAATACGGCACCTACTGGCTGGTGCTCGCCGGGGCTGGCGGGGCGATTGCCGCTCCCATGCCATGCCCGCCCAGCGATACCAGCCTGCCCATCTTCCAAGTAGCGGACGGCCAATTTATTGTCGATGCCACGGCAGGCAGAACGGGATTGACCGTCCGACAGGTCCCCACGCAAGCCGCCATCGCCGGAGCCTTGGAAGCCCAGGCCAACGCCGTCGTCAGCTTGATCACGCAAATCCAGGCCTCCGCCCTCCG
>CAIXBQ010000057.1 GCA_903917705.1 uncultured Verrucomicrobia subdivision 3 bacterium
GGGGGATTACGAGGTGGTGATCGAACTGGATTCCTGGCTGACGGATGTGCTGCGCGGCCGACGGTGGCATCCGTCGCAGACGGTGACGGAGCTGCCCGGCGGCGGTTCGCATCTGGCCATGCGGCTGAGCTGCCTGGAGGAAATCGAGCAATGGGTGTTGAGCTGGGGCACGCGGGCGAAGGTCATCCAGCCGGCGGAGCTGAGGGTGCGGATATTGAACACCTTGGAAAGCATGCTGCCGAATTACGGGTGTGATGACACACGGGCCATCGGCAGCGCCAGTGCGAGCCGCACCCGCCTATGATTTGAACAACGAAGGCGCGAAGATTTCATGGAATCATCTCAAAATATTCCAAGCAAAAGAGAACCGCCATGGACAGGAGTGTCCAGGCAGCGAACATCAGGAATGAACCAACCAGAATACACGTGACCCGCCGTAAAAATGATTTGCCACCCCACCCCGTAAAATGCATCGCCAGCATGAATGAAAAGGGAATCACCGCGATAATGACATAGCCAGCAAGTGTCTTTGGATAATCTGTCGGCGGCGGCGATGGGTTGCCACCGGACCTGGCAAAGACGGTTTTTCTGCTGCTGCCCAATTCCAGCAAAAACGGAATCGCGGCAATGACCCAGCCCAGCACGGTCCAACAGATGATGCGCCACGGGTGGGAGGATTTCTTTTCAGGATCAGGCGGGTTTGTTTCCATGCCAAGGCAACCATCAAACCTGACACACAGGTTTAAATCAAATTTTTTCCGCGAAAGACACGATTCACACGGAATGGGGTGCGGCTCACGGGAAACGGTGGCAGCGCCACGGGCGACCACCCCTCAAGGGGTTGAACGCTGAATCAGCGGTGAATCATTTGCGGATTGATGATTATCCCCGCAATAATCATCACGAAGGCCAGCAGTTGAATCAGGAAAGGCTTCCGCGCCTCGGGCCAGTGCACAATCAGATAGAAGAACGAGACGAAGGGAAGGAACATACAGGCCAGTCCCCACCAAATACTTTCCCGGAAGGCGGCGACCAGAAACATTATTCCGCCGACGAGAAAAAGGACAAAGCCCACCAAAATCATCGTGCCTGCAAGCAGATCCATGACGGTAGATTGTTGGTTCTACACTGCGGTGTCAACGTGCAAGCCGGTGAATAACTTTTCGGATGGAGCGACCTGGGCTGGGGCGTGTGATAATTTAGTGCCGAGTTAACCCGGTCCTATGTCCGTTAGAATTTCTTTTTATTTACCCGGTATTCTTCCAGAGAAATCCCTTTTGCAAGCCATATTGCTGCCGATAGCCACCCGACTTGTGGTCGTTCGCTATACCAATAACTGCAATCCATCCATTTGCCGTTAGATATCTGACTTTCGTTAAAATCTGAATGAACCGAAATGAGGTGCTTGAGCAACTTGACACTTTTCAGGCCTTTCAGTTTATTGCCTGCTATCCAAAACTTGGAATTTATTTTTGGCATCATTTGGTGATATTTTCAGAAACAAGGTGGACTACAACCCAAAACGCCACCGCTCCTTGGCCGGAATCACTGGTGCCAGATGTTTTGCATATCGTCGGAATTCCTTTTCCGCACTGGCAGCCCGCTTGGAGTTATTGCCAGGCAGCATCAGACTGTCAGTTTCTGCACAAAACTTATTCCTTGCTGATTCAAAAGCGACATTGGCCTGCAACAATCCTCGATAGGCGTGAAGTTTCACCAAGCCGGTCCATGCATTCTCCGCAAACCATGGGAAACATTGCCCAATCCGCCACGCCCGCTCGGCCTGATTCCACTCGCCATTCTGCGCATGATAGGCTGCCACCGCCTCCGTCAGCGCACCGGAGGCAAATTCATCGGCTGGATTTGTTTTCCCTAGGAGTCGCAAACATTGCTTGAAAACCCGGCCGGCTTTCTCCATTTCCCTCAACTCCAGCCACGTCCACATGCTAAAAAGCAGATCCGCCGAATTCTGTGTTCGCCGGGGGATGAAATCGGCTGCCTGTCTCCATTTCTTAACCGAAACATAAAAGTGGAGCATCTTGATCGACACCTGCTTTTTCTCCGTTCGATTCAACGACTCGTATGCGCTCTCAATCCTTTGTTGCAAGGGTTTCAATCTGTCCGCCTGAATCAAAATCGCCGAGACGGCCTGCCAAAACGATGACGCTGAAACAGGGCGCTGCTTAAGCATCGCTTTGGCAAGCTTTAGCGTTTCCTCCGTCATCCCCAATCCCAAATAGCCTTCCAACTCATTCTGTTTGTGGTCGAATCGATTTTTCATAACATCATTTTATCGGGTTCACTTAGCTAAATACTGTCCAAGCCAAAACATTTCTCTGCCTTAAAACAACGTGCCTTGGGCGGGTTTGGTGGCAGCGCCACGGGCATCTTGGCCCCAGAGCTTTGAAATCATTTCACGCTGGGGTGTAAATGGACACTTGGCCGCGGGAATTGGTGATTGACGATTTTCGACTCTCGAATTCCGAAGCGCAAGCTGCGCGCCGGTCATCAGGGCGGTTTTGCCGAGCTTTTGATTCAGTTCGTGCGTGGCGTCGTCCAGGGCGCCCCAGCGTTCCTCGTGGGTGCGGCCCCAGAGCGTGGGGTGCGTGTCCAGCCGCTCCATGTTGTACATGGCGAGGCGGATCTGGCGGACCGGACGCTGCGCGTCGGCCACCAAGGAGCGGAACATTTGTTGCAACACGTCATTGATGACGGAGTTGAGGAATTGAGGATGTTTGAAACGATGGCTGGTGCCGACTTCGGTGAAATCGTTGAACCGGACGGTCAGGCTGAACTCACGCGCCTGCATCTGTTCCCGGCGCAACTGGCCGGTGAGGCGGGTGGCTTCGCTCAACATGAAGGTGAGCGCGGCTTCGTAGTCATGCTCATCATACGGCAAGGTGGTGCTGCTGGAGATAGTGGTGCGGTCCTTGATTTCCAGCACCAGCGGTTCGTTCCATTGGCCGTTGGAGAACAGCCAGAGCTGTTGGCCCCAGATGCCGAATTTCTGCTTCAGCAGCATGGAAGGCACCCGGGCGACGTCGCCGAAGGTGAAGGCCATGAAGGCGGCAAGGGAGCGCTGGCGGTTTCTGCCGATGCCGGACATCTCCGACAGTGACCGGTCTTTCAGGAATTCCTTTTTCTGGCCGGCGGGCACTTCGAGGAAGCCGGTGCCCTTGGCGGCGTCGGTGGCGAGCTTGGCGAGTTTGGCGGAGTTGCCCAGACCGGCGGTGACGGGGAGGCGGACTTCCTTCTGGATGCGCCGGCGGATGCCCTGAACGTATTCGGCGGCCGTGGTGTGGCGCCAGATGTGTTCGTCCATGGTCGATAAATCCAGAAAGCCTTCGTCGATGGAATACGGGACGAGCGTGGGCGCGTATTCCTCGAGGATGAGGAACATCTGGCGGCTCAACTCGCGGTAGGCGTCGTAGTGGGGTTTACAGAGGACGCCGTTCGGGCAGAGTCGCTTGGCCTCGAAACAGGCGGTGCCGGTCTTGATGCCGTATTTTTTCGCCAGCCGGTTGGCGGCGATGACGATGCCGTCGCCGCGCCGCCCGCCGCCAACCCAGACGGGGCGGCCTTCCAGCTTGGAGTCGAGCGCGATTTCGCAACTGGCGAAGAAGCTGTCGCCATCCACATGCAGGATGCGGTTAGTGCGTGCCGCACTGGCCATAAAATTTAAATTTAAAATCAGACGCGAATTTATACTCGATTATCGGCTCGCGCGTACGCTCGCCCCACCAAAACCAGCGGCGCGCACGGAGTGACGCGCCCTACCGGTTAATTGGGCCGGGTCTGCTCCTGCCAAGTGGTGGCCGTGGCCACGGCTTCGCGCATCTTGGCGAACCACCATTGCGCCCGCGTGGCGCGCAGGCCGCGCGGTTTGGGGCAATAGCGGCTGCGGTTCGGCGTGGCATTCGATCGGAATCCCAGTTCAAGTTGGCTGGTTGGTGTCATGATATTTGGTTGGGTATGTGTTCAGGCGATGGCGATTGAGTTGGGGCCGGAGACCGCAAAGCCGGCGGGGGCACAGCCCGTGGGCGGGCGGCGGTCCGGCGGGCTTGTCCGAGCCGGGCCGAAGGTGACGCCGTGGGCGAAGAACGAGGCCCATTCGGAGGCTTCGGCACGGTCGGCGTCGGTGCCGCCGATGAGCTCGTGCTGGCCATTGGGGAGTTTCACCAGCCGGGCCTGGCCGAACCGGCGGACGGTTTGCGGCCGCTGCAGCGACGCGCGGAGCGCCGCGCGGCAGGCGCGCAGGTTGTAGGATAGTTGGTTTGACGATGTGATGTATTTAAGTTTCATACGTCGCCATCTTACAGAGGGGGGTGGGACAATTACGGGGTCAGGGGTCAAGAAAAGTGAAAAAAAGTGAAAAAAGTTCAAAACGACCAAAAACCCACAATCCCCAGTCATGACAACGGTTTTATGACGCCAACGGGCGGAATCCCGCTTCCAGCTTGGAAAAAATAGCGTCAAGTCATTTGAAAAATGATTTCAGGGCCGAAAATCCAGCGGCTGATCCCGCCAGCCTGATTTCAACGGCCGGAAAAACCCGGCGGGGTGATAAAACAACAGGCAGTGATAAAACCGTCCGACATCCGGCCCCGGCTGATAGACGTCATCAACGTTCTGGAGCGAACGCTCCTGCAGTCGCGGCACGAGACCTCCCCGGCCGAGGCGGCCAGCCAGGAGGCGGGGGACTGGTCGTTCACCTACCTCCCGTCGCAGGGGATGTTCCAGGACCAGGCCAGAGCGGTGTGGATGACCGCGGTCCGGCGCCAAGTGCCGGTGGCGTGGCTGGTCCAGACCCATCCGGCCCTGGACACCCTGAGCAACTTCCTCTGCTGCCACGCCCGGGTCTCGCCTGAATTGATCGCCGAAGGCCGGGTCTCCGAGGAGGATTTTGAAAGCCTGACCCGCGTCTGCGGGTTGATCGCCTCATCCCCGCTCCGGATCTGCGACACCAAAACGACGGAAGATTTCCTGGAGGCGACGTCCAGTCTGGCTCGGGAGAATCAAGAAGTCTGCGTGGTGTGCGACTGGGCTTTCAGCGACGAAGAGCAAGAGCACGCCCGCCGGCTGGCGGAACGTTCGCCACTTACCTTTCTGGTGGCCGGATACTGATGTCAGGGACTGGCTGCTTTCAATCCAGCGCCACGGTTTTCTTCAGCCCGTATTCGACGCCGTTTTTATCGGAGCGATAAACATCCACCCAGGCGTTCGTGCCCGTGACGCGGAATTTCAGGAAGGTGCTGGGCGAACCGGTGTCGCCCGCGCCGCGCGCGTGGCCGGAATCCGCCTGCCAGACGCCTTGGACTTTGGCGATGGAACAGTTGTGCGTATGCCCGCAAATGTAGGCCCGGACGTGATACCGGTTCAGGATCTGAAGGAAACGCGCCGTGTGCGCCGGGTCGGCACTGACGGAATCGCCATCGTGCCGCGCCCGCCCGCTGTCCATGTCGGGCAGGGATTGAACAGGCTTGTGGCCGATGACCCAGATGAGCGGCTGCCGGGTGGCGGCCAGGTCCTGATCCAGCCATTTCATGGCGGCGTCCGCAACGTCGCCCTTGCCGGGAGCGCCGGGCTTTCCATTCTCGTATTCATTGAGCACGACGAAATGCGAATTGCCCACATCGAAGGAATAGGTCGTCAATTCGTCGCCGGCCGGGCCAGGCCGGCTCAGGTGGGGAATGCCCGCCTCGGCCCAATGGCGCATCCAGGCCATATCCGCCGCGGCCTCGGCATCGTGATTGCCGATGACCGGATACCAAAGGTAATTCGTCCCCAGAAACTCATCGATGGCGGCGCGGATGGGCGCGGGCGGGTCACAGTCGCCGGGGCTGATCATGAACGCGCCCCCGCCGACATGGCTGACCGCTTCGCACAGGCCGTCGAAATAGCGCTTCCCGGCCGGGGCATGGCTGACAAAGCTTCGCATATCGCCAGCCGCGATGAACGCAAACGGTTCCGCCGCCGGGGTGTTGGTTTGCGCGGCGCTCTGCCGGGTTGACAGCGCGAGCATCACTATCATCAAGCCGACACATCGCGCAACGAGCCGCCGGTTGAATGCCAAGGTTTTCATGTAGGCCGTGGATTTTGGCAGCGCGAATCCGCGTGTCCAACCAAATGTGGAAGGCCGCGAGGGCCAATGGCCAACGGGCAAGGCGCGGAACGCAGAACGATAAGTGCGAAGGACTAAGCGAATGAGGTTTAGTATGTCGTGCATCCAAATTAGTTGGGTCGCTTATACTTCCCGCATGAGTCTCATCGACCTACCGGAACCTACCCCCGCAAGGCCGGATTTCCAGGGAGTATATCAAACACAAATAAACGCGGATTTGACTCATCGCGACCAGACTTGTTTCATGAAAAACCATGAACGCATTGAAAATTACGGGAAAATTGGTGGACGCCAAACAATTATTGGAGACCTTGTTCACCCCCGATTCCCGGCCCAGCTTAAGATGGCTTCGGGACCAGACGGTGAACCAAACCATTCCCTTTGTGCGGATCGGCCGCCTGATTTTTTTCGACGTGGAAGTAGTGAGGGAACATCTCGCAGCAAAAATGACGGCGCGGGTCTGTCACTGATCAAACCTGCGTTAAGCCGGAACTCCGAGCGGACCATTCAACGCGAAGGTCCTCGGGGCAATATTTATGGAAGTCAGGTCAGTCGGAAACTTGATGTTTCTATGACACAAAAAGGGCTTCCATTTTCCGGGGAACCGTCCAGAGTGGTGGCAGTTCTTTAACAAATCAGCAGGCATCAGAGTGATCGGGGGCAAACCCGATCCAGCAACCTGGCAGGAGTGCCAAGGTGCTTTTCGCCGTAGCCTCAGAGGCAACGGCGGATGTGCGGAAACCGAATGTTTCCGAATCAATACTCCACTGGAGACTGATGCCGTCGTTTATCCACGACGGCATTTGTGTTTTCAGGACCCTAATGCGTGCTGACAACCAAACAACACGCATGAACACACATATCAAAGCAGTCGCGCGGGGCCGGGCCGGCAACGCGAACCATCATCTCTGGAACAATAACGGCACTTGGTGGTGCCACCTGACGCTCCACCTGCCGGACTACACGAAGCAGCGGCTGCGGCTCTCGCTCAAGACGGGCGACCTGCCGCTCGCCCGCCACCTGCGGGATTCGACGCTGGCGCGGTTTGGCTGCGCGGTCCAAACCCCGACGCAGGAGGCCGCATGAGCCAGGACTACATCTCACCGGACATCTCGAACCCGAGCGCAGGCTCGCCCATCGTCGAATGCCCGGACCGCAACCAGCTATTGGGACATTATCTGCGGCAGGAAGACCCGGTCTGCCGCGCTTTCCTCCAGCTGGGCGCAAACCCGCCGGACTTCGAAGCGGTCCGGCTGTTCTTCCCCTATGTGCGGGAGCTGTGCGTGTGCCTGGCGCCGCGCAAGTGGTCGAGCGTCTCCGACTGCCAGTTCTTTGCGTATATCGCCGGCCACGACCTAGGCTGCCGGCATCCGGAGTTGCAGGAAGCCATCCTGCCGGGCGAGGAAGGGGCCGGGGCCAAGCGCCGGCTGAAAGTGCTGCATGAATGCGCCCAGGGCGAACAGTTGAACCAGCGCGGCCTGAACTTGGCCTTCGATGCCGTGGCGGAATCTTACCGTCCCAAGCACGACCGGGTGGATGTGAACGCGCTGGCGTGCGCGCTGCTGCTGAAATCGGCGCGGGCGGGCTATGCGGCGTCGACGGTGGCGCTGACGGATCCGGCGGTCTGCGAACTGCTCCATGAACCGGGCAAGCCGTTCCGCCGGCGTTTTCCGGCGACCCTGGAACAGGCTCTGGTGGCAGCCCCGTGGCGGACGCACGAAAGCGGCTGGCTGGCGCTCCCGCCGCATCCGCTGCTGCGGGTGGCGCGGGAGATCTATCCCGATGGTTCGTTGGAGGGGAAAACGGTGCTGGGATTCCTGGAGGAACACCTGCAGTTGTTGGGGGTAAAAAGCGAGCGGGACTGTCCGACCGGCGAGCTGGATCTGCTGGACTGGGTGGCGGCCGGCCTGGCTTTCGGCCGCCGGCTGAAACGGGAACAGCCGCAACTGGTGGCGGACATCCTGAAGGAATGCGCAGGCCGCCGGCTGGAAACATCACGGTCGGTAATCCGGCAGGTGACGGGGAAGGCCGGCAAGCTCAAGCCGCTGAACCTGATCCGGCCGCTGCTGGAATGGTATGGGGAAGTCCATCAGCGCGGCGAGCTGCCGTTTTATGGACAACGGCTGGGCCGGGTGGGCGCCCTCGCGGATTTCGCGGTGTGGATCCCGTGGGTGCACGAGGGAAAGGAGGCCGCATGAACGTCGAAGAAGCGGAGAACCACCGGCAGAACCACTGGGTCCGGCTGTGCGCGAGCATCAAGGCGGAGGCGCACCGGCACAAGATCTGCCTGATCTGCAGCAGCGCCAGTTACAAAACCACGACGGTCTGCCCAGTCTGCCACGGCTACCAGTGGGATGAACGGGAGGAGACGGTGATCGCCACCGTGGATATGGCGGCCACTTCCGTCTTTCCCTTTACGCTCGGCTATGCGCCATCGTCGACGCGGGATGGGCAGTCCGACACCTTGACCATGCTGACAACGCATCCCGGGACGGACCGGTGGGGTGAACCTGCACCCATGACCATCAACGAAACGACAACGCCATGAAAACAAAAGTTCCCTACCGGATTCCGAGAAAAGCAGCGCGGGAGGCGGCGCCCACCCTGGTCGGCACGAAGGCCATCAAAGCGTACCAGCTTTCGCCGATGTTCTGGGCGGTGTCACCCTCGGGAGTGGGCCGCTACCGAGTGCAATGCGGGACGGTTTTCGGCGCCGGACACCAGGGCCATGACGTCACGCCGAAGGCGGCGGCGGAATTCATCCGCCACACGGGGCATCCGCTCCTGCTTCTGTCACAAATCATCAAACTAGGCTGGCTGGATCTGGCGGCGGAGCTGGAACCGGCGGTCAAACAAACCATCCAATCCGCCAAGAGACTGAACCAAAATGAAAACCACATCTAAAATCAAACTGACGCCACTGCTCAAATCGTACCTGAAGCCGATGTTCGGCGGGGAATCCCCCTCGCTCACCGAAGACGATTGGAAGGATTTCAAAAAGCGGTACGGGCCCCGCTGCCGCCGGAGCGAACATCGCCACCTCCGGAAGTCCGTCAAAAAGGACACGGGAAAGTGGCCGGAACACCTGACGCTTGAAGAATATCTGGTCTACCAAAAGCCAAACTCATCCGCACCGCGCTACCTGAAAGAGCTGTGGGGTCAGCTGACGCCCGAGGAACAAGAGCTGGTGAAAAACATGAATGAATGGGCGTTCATATTTCCAGCGACGTTCACCACCCAGCAGCAGTTTCGAGTGGCATGCGCCTGCCGTCTGGAGCGATTCTTCGGTCGAAAGTTTCATACAAAACCCGACCGGCCGAAAAAAAAACAGCGAGCGGATGAAAAATTCGGCAAGCTGGTTGAAAGAGCGATGCATGGTTAAATTTAGAATCCAGGTCCACATCAGATGAAAACACTGGTGATCGCCGACGACGAATTCTTCATCCGAAGGCTGCCGCCGGATGGCCGAGCCGACCTGCTCATCTCGCTGGGGGACCTACCGGACGCGGTGATCCTGCAAGCAGCGGAAAAATGCCGGTGCCGGGAGATCCTGGCCGTGAAAGGAAACCATGATGCCAGCGCGCCATTCCCGGCCCCGGTGCGCGACCTGCACCTGAAGTGCTTCACATTTGACAGGGTGACGTTCGGAGGATTTTGCGGCGCTTGGAAATTCAAACCGCGCGGAAACTATTTATTCGAGCAGGAGGATGTGGAGAAGCTCCTGGCCGGCTTTCCGCCGGTGGATGTGTTCATCGCGCACAATTCCCCGAGAGGCGTCCACGACCGGGACGACGAGGTTCATCTGGGGTTTCACGCCTTCAGCAACCACATCGCCCGCACGCGGCCGAAGGTCTTCCTGCACGGGCACATGCATCGCGACCTCGAAACCTGGATCGGCGGCACCCGAGTCATCGGCATATACGGGCACCGGTTCCTCGACCTGCCGGAATGATTTGACCGGCATTCGAAATCAATCGACAGTCCGAATCCAGACAACAGACCACGGACTACGTGAAGAAAAGGCCAGATATCAGGTTCCTGCGGCCAAAACGGCCGCCAGTTCTTCCGATTCCGGCTCGGCAAAACCAGCGGTATCTGGGCTATAAACAGTGCCGTAATAAATACTGTCCGGACCCAACAGACGGATCGTTCTAAACAGGATGGATAGGTACATTTCATAAATATTTTCACGGGTAAACGAGGCGGAAGAAGACGGCGGCGTTGATTTGGTTGAGTGGAACTGAAACCGCGCGCATTATTCAGCCGCGCGAAGCATTCTGAATCAATCTCAAGAATAATCAGTTAGTTGTCATTTTCTCGCGGATGGGCAGGGCAAGTTGGGAAGGCAATCTGATTTCCGATGCCGGCATGACCAATCTTCCGGACAGCACCGGCGGAAAACCGGGTGGGACAAGGTGGTGCGGTATGCCCTCGGTCAGCACCTTGGCCACCACAGCCGTTCGTTTGTGAACACCCAACTTTCGGTAGATGGATTTCAGATGCGAGGTCGCCGTGTAGAATTTCAGCCCCAGACCATCCGCGATTTCCCGACTGCTGCAACCTTTTACAAGAAAGCCGACCACCTGAGAGCGCGTCTGAAAATGCATGAAAGCTGAGGAATCAAGCCAGACGGCGGAGTTGAATTCGGATCATCGCGATGTAGATCCAAGCTTCGGCGCTGGACTCGGTGGTTTCGTAATCACGGACGAGTCGGCGCTGGTGCA
>CAIXBQ010000058.1 GCA_903917705.1 uncultured Verrucomicrobia subdivision 3 bacterium
ATGGATGGTTGGATTGATGGATGGGGGAAACGAAGCGCGGGCGCGAAGCCAAAAGCAGAAATTAGGAAAGCAGAAAGTTGAAATCAAAAAAGTCGTCAGTCGTCAGTCGTACAGTTGGCAGAGGCAAAAGTTGGATTGATGGATGGTTGGATTGATGGATGGGGGAAACGAAGCGCGGGCGCGAAGCCAAAAGCAGAAATTAGGAAAGCAGAAAGTTGAAATCAAAAAAGTCGTCAGTCGTCAGTCGTCAGTTGGCAGTTGGCAGCCAAGGCCAAGAGGCCAAGGCCAGGCGGAATTAAACCACCAAGGCACCAAGGGCACCAAGGCAAAGCTGAAATTTTGAAAGCAGAAAGTTGAAATCTGGCCATGGCGGCAAAGCGGGAAATAACCGCCAAGACGCCAGGCATTTTCAGCCGCAGATGGGGGAAATAGTTGGCAGTCGTCAGTTGGCAGTTGGCAGCCAAGACCAAGAGGCCAAGGCCAAGTGGAATTGAACCACCAAGGCCCCAGGCATTTTCAGCCATAGCTGAAACAAAATGAAATACGGAGGGCGGATCAGGGAACCTGGACCAGCCGGAAGAACCGGGCCGGACGGGCGTCGTCACCCTGGGCCTGCTGCACGGAGCCACCGATCAGGGTCACCGTTTCCGCCGGGGTCCAGGTGACCAGGTCATCCGATTCCTCCAACTGCCACCGGCTGCCATCGTCGCCGCTGATCGCAAAGTTCGCCGTCCCGCCGCCAACATTGAACGATTCCATCTGCGCCGACGCCATCAGCAGAGCGGGCGCCAGCCTGGGCTGGAACAACACGCCGCTGTTGTTGGTGACCGTCACATTGTCAAACACCGAGGTGTTCAGCGTGCCGCTCGCCCCGGAACAGACCACCAGACCGGCCAGCGCATTGGTGGCCATGGTGATATTCAAGCTCGCCGCCTGGGTCCAGGCCACGCCGTTCGAGGACACATAGCCCGTGAACGTGTTTGTGCTGCGGACCAGCCGCACCCAATACGGGGCCTTCATGTTCGCAAAGATCGTCGTGCTGCTATTGGCATTGCTGGTCCCGCGGGTGATCCATTTTGACACATTGGTCGGCGACAAGCCCATGAACGCAAACACATTGTTGGTCACGGTGTTCGGCCGCACCATCACGCCGGCCAGCGGCGCGGTGCCATTGGTCTGCTGGCTGGTGACCAGGGCCGTGATGGTGAAGGAATTGGTCACCGGCATGTCCACCAGCCAGAAGCTGTCGGATTTGGCCGCCAGCCCGGCACCGGCGCCGGCCAGGGTGAACGTCTTGACCGAATAATTTGCGGTCAACGCCGCGGTGATCGATCCCACCTTGTTAGTTTTCCAAGGCGTTGGCAGACCGCTGGTGAAATTCGCGGTGACGGTGAGGTTGCTGGTCACGCCGGCATCCGTGCGCGGATTGCTGGCATTGCCATCAGACCAGCTCAAGAAATGATAATTGGTGTTCGCCACCGCGGTCACGGCGCTGCCGCTGGCGCCGTAGTTCACCGTCTGCGGGGTGGGGCCGCTGATCGAGCCGTTGGCCCCCGCATTGTAGGTCAGCGTGTACGTGTTGATCGCAAAGTTCGCCGTCACCGTGAGGTCATTCGTCACGTTGGCATCCGTCCGGGGATTCGCCACGCTGCTGTCGCTCCAGTTCACAAAGTGATAGCCCGTGTTGGGCACGGCCGTCACCGCGCTGCCGCTCGTCCCGTAGTTCACCGTCTGCGGCGTGCTGCCGCTGATCGAGCCGTTCGCGCCGGCGTTGTAGGTCAGCGTGTAGGTGACGGCATCCACCCGGATCGAACCGTTCACGCCCAACTGGCTGGTGTTCCAGACCAATCCCGTCGCCAGCACCGGCAGATTGATGGCGGCGAAGCTGCCGGCATAGCCGGCGCCGCTAAACAGCGTGAAGCTGTCGCCCGCCGCCAGCGCGTTGCCGGTCGCCGTCACGGTCAATGTCCCGCCATAAGTCACGCCAGTCAGGCCTTTGACCAGGTCACCCGTCAAGGTTGTCCCGGTCTTGTTGATGCCAAAAGCATTGGTGCTGCCCGCGGCCAGCGTCAGGCTGTTGCTGATGCTCAAGGTGCCGAGGGCGGCGCTGCCGGGGGCCAGCGTTCCGCCGCTCTGAACCGTGGTCGCGCCTTTGACGGTGCCCGTGCCCGCCAACGTTGCGCCGCTGGCAATCGTAAGGGTGTTCGTACCCAGAGTGCCATCCACCTGCAGGGTGCCGCCGCTGACGGTCGTCGTCCCGCTGCCGGTGCTCGCGCCGGTATACTGCATCAGGCCGGCGCCGCTTTTGGTCAGATTGCCGGCCCCGGTCACATAACCCGACGCCAGCAGGTCCACCGGGCCGGCTCCCTTGCTCACGTTGAAGGTGCTGGAACTGACCAGGTTGATGCCGCAGCCGACCAGCGTGTTGCTGGTTCCGGGATTGAAGTTGTAGGTCGCGCTGACGGTGCGGATTTCGCCCGCGCCCATCACCGAACCGCCCGTCATGGTCAGAGCGCTCACATAGTTCTCATGGTCAAACTGGAGCGTGCCGTCGGTGATGACCGCGCTCCGGCCGGAGGCATCCGCGCCAAAGCCGTGGGTCTGGGTGAACTGGGCGACGGCCCCGTTGCTGACCGTCAGCAGCCCGGAGCCGATGGCGCGGGGCGTATACCAGCAACTGACGGTTGAGATCAGCCGGCCGCCGTTCACCACGGTGCCACCGGTGTAACCATTCGGGGTGGACAGCGTCAGCGCGCCGCCGGGGGCACCGGAGGCAACCAAAGTGCCGCTGCCGTTGATGAGGGCGCTGATGGCCGGACTGCCGCCGGCCGCGATGACCACGCTGTTGGTGAGCATGATCGAGTTCGTCCCGGCGATCGTGTAATTGCCGCCGCCCGCCGCATTGAACGTGATGCCGGCGGGAGCCACATTGTTCCCCAGCGTGACGGTGCAATTGGTGGTGGTATCAACCCCGAAGACCGCCGCATTGCCGTCAGTCCAGGCGACATTGTTACCGGCAGATTGCCAGTTGATGCCGGCGGTGACCCATGCGCCGCTCCCATCCTGGGCGCCGGAGGTCCCGAGGTCGGCATCCCAGGTTATGGTCTGACCGGTGACGGTGTTGAGCGCAAAGTTCGCCGTGACACTGAGGTCGCCCGTCACATTCGCATCCGTCCGCGGATTCGCCACGCCAGCGTCGCTCCAGTTCACAAAATGGTAGCCGGTGTCCGGCACGGCCGTCACGGCGCTGCCGCTGGCATTGTAATTCACCGTCTGCGGACTCGTCCCGCTGAGGCTGCCATTGGTTCCCGCACTGTAGGTCAGCGTGTACGTGTTGATCGCAAAGTTCGCCGTCACGGTAAGATTGTTGGTCACATTGGCATCCGTACGCGGGTTGGCCACGCTGCTGTCGCTCCAGCTCACAAAATGATAGCCCGTGTTGGGCACGGCCGTCACGGCGCTGCCGCTCGTCCCATAGTTCACCGTCTGCGGGGTCGTGCCGCTCACGGTTCCGTTGGTTCCCGCGTTGTAGGTCAGCGTGTACGTGTTGATCGCAAAGTTTGCCGTCACTGTGAGATTGTTTGTGACGCTGGCATCCGTTCTCGGATTGGCCACACTGCTGTCGCTCCAGTTCACAAAATGATAGCCCGTGTTCGGCACGGCGGTTACCGCGCTGCCGCTGGTCCCATAGTTCACCGTCTGCGGACTCACACCGCTGATACTACCGTTCGCACCCGCCGAGTAGGTCAGCGTGTACGTGTTGATCGCAAAATTGGCGGTGACGGTGAGATCGTTCGTCACGCCGCTGTCCGTTCTTGGATTTGCCGTTGCCCCATCGCTCCAGTTCACAAAATGACAGCCGGTGTTGGGCACCGCCGTCATCGCGCTGCCGCTCGCGCCGTAGGTCACCGTCTGCGGACTCGTCCCACTGAGGCTGCCGTTCGCACCCGCATTGTAGGTCAGCGTGTACGTGTTGATCGCAAAGTTCGCCGTCACCGTGAGGTCATTCGTCACGCTGGAATCCGTCCGCGGATTCGCCACGCTGCTGTCGCTCCAGTTCACAAAATGATAGCCGGTATTCGGCACGGCCGTCACCGCACTGCCGCTCGTCCCGTAGTTCACCGTCTGCGGCGTGCTGCCGCTGATCGAGCCGTTCGCGCCGGCATTGTAGGTCAGCGTGTAGGTGACGGCATCCACCCGGATTGAACCGTTCACGCCCAACTGGCTGGTGTTCCAGACCAATCCGGTGGCCAGCGCCGGCAGCGTGACATTGGTGAAACCGCCGCTGTAGGCCCCCGCATTGAACAGGGAGAAGCTGTCGCCGGCCGCCAGGGTGCCGCCCAGGTTCGTCACCGTCAGGCTGCCGCCATTGGTCAGGGTGCCGCTAAGAACCACCAGGCTGCTCCAGCCGGTCGAGCCCCCCTTGCTGATGGCCATCGCCAGGGTGCCGGCCAGCGCCGGCGCATTGCTCACCGTCAGGGTGTTGGTGCCGCCAAACACCACCGTGCTGCCGGCGGCGGCATTCAGCGAGGCGACCGCCTGGTTGAACCCGTTCAGCGCCAGCGTGGCGCCGCTGGAAACCGGCACGGCGGCATTGGTTCCGAGGCAATTGACCGCGCCGCAAATGACCGCGCCCGCCTGGACTTTGAGCGCGGTGTTGCCGGCCGTGGCCGGGCCGTTTAACACGAGCGAGCCGGTGCCGCGTTTATAGAAGCCCAGGCTGCCGACATTGAGCGGGCCGTTGATGGCCAGATCCCCGGTGGCGGTATTCGCGCCGGCATCGATCTGCATCGACATCCCGTACCCCTCGCTGATCATCTGGATGTTCGCATCGATCGCCGATCCGGAAGCCGCCGCCGTGCAGCGCAGGCCGTTGCCATTGATGTCAAAGGTGCCCAGCCCGGCCAGGCCGGAGCCGTATTGCCGGAGGGTGGTGGGGGCCGTCAACAGCTGGATCTGGCCGCTGCTGTTGTAATTCTTTCCGCCCAGCAGATAAAGCCCGCTGGCCGAGCCGGCGCCGCTGCCATTGATCGTCATGGCCGTGTTGGCATAGCCGCCGCCGGTGCTGTAACCGATCCGCAACACCGCGCCCGCGGCCACGGCATAAACCACATCGCCCGACTTGCCCAGAACTTCCAGCGCGCCGGCGTTGACGGCGACATTGCCGGTGAAGGTGGCGCCGGTCACGGTGGCCACCCCGCCGCCGTTTTTCACCAGCCCGCCCGTCCCCGAAACCACGCCTGAGATCACATTGCTCCCCGGGCCGTCCAGCGTGAGCGCATAACCGCCATTGGTCACCGATCCGCTGACCGTGAGCGTGCCGTTGCTGCTGACGAAGCCCTGGGCGTTGCCCAGGGTCGAGCCAATGTTCCAGCGATTATTTCCGGCCGCGTTCAGCAAGCCTCCCGTCAGCACGACCGGCTGGCCGGACAGCGTGAAGCCGTCGTTATTGAACAGCACCGGCCCGGCTGCCGTGAGGAAATCATTCGTGTTGTTCGCCTGGAGCGCGCCCTGGAAAGTCAGCGCCTGGCCATTGGCCGGCAAGGCCCAGTTCCAATTCGCCGCCGTGCTCCAATTCGCATCCGCCCCGCCCCCGCTCCAGACCAAGGGACCGTTGGTGACGGACACAAAGTTCGCCGTCACCGTGAGATTGTTCGTCACACTGGAATCCGTCCGCGGATTGGCCGCACTGCCATCGCTCCAGTTGGTGAATCCATAGCCGCTGTTCGGCAGGGCGGTCACGGCGCTGCCGCTGCCGCCATAGTTGACCGTCTGCGGACTCGTCCCGCTCACCGTCCCATTGGGTCCCGCATTGTAGGTCAACGTAAAGGTGCTGGCCGCAAAATTGGCGACCACCGTCAGATCGTTCGTCACGCCGCTGTCCGTCCGGGGATTGGCGGTCGACCCGTCGCTCCAGTTCACAAATGAGTAACCGCTATTCGGCACCGCGGTCACCGCGCTGCCATTCGCGCCATAGTTCACCGTCTGCGGCGTGGTTCCACTGATCGTCCCATTCGTCCCTGCATTGTAGGTCAGCGTATAAGTATTGATGGCGAAGTTCGCCGTCACCGTGAGATTGTTTGTGACGTTGGCATCCGTTCTCGGGTTGGCCACGCTGCTGTCGCTCCAGTTCACAAAGTGATAGCCCGTGTTCGGCACGGCGGTCACCGCGCTGCCGCTCGTCCCGTAGTTCACGGTCTGGGGACTCGCCCCGCTAATGCTGCCGTTGGCGCCGGCCGCGTAGGTCAGCGTATAGGTGATATTGCTCACCGAAATCGTCCCATTGACGGCCAGGTTATTGGTGTACCACTTCAAGCCAACGCCCAGGGCCGGCAGGGTGACACTGCCAAAACCGCCGCTGAAGGTTCCCGCGTTGAACAAATCAAAACTGTCCCCCGCCGCCAGCGGATCGGGGCCGATGTTCGTCACCGTCAGCGTGCCGCCCAGGGTCAGCGTACCAGTCACGGCCACCAGATCGTTGCTCAACACCCCGCTCTGCCGGCTGATCTCCATCAAGGTTTTGGTACCGGCAGCCAGGGTCAAAGCGCTGTTGACCGTCAGGGCGCCGAGGCCGCCGTCGCCCGGCGTGAGCGTGCTGCCGCTCAGCAGCGCCGGCGCGGTGGTGATGACGCCCACCCCCGCGAGCGCCGCCGTGTTGGATACCGTGATGGCGGTCGCGCCCAGCGACCCATCCACCTGCAGCGTCCCGGCTCCCACCGAGGTTGCCCCGGTGTACGTGTTCGCGCCGGCCAGCGCCAGCGTGCCGGAACCGATCTTGGTCAACTTGCCGGAGTTGGTGACGGCCCCGGAAAGGGTCAGGAGATTGGTCAGCGTGTCCACCGTCAGGGTCAGGCCGGAGTTGATGGAAAAGGAATTTCCGATCGAAGTTCCCACCACGGCCTGCAGGATTCCGCTCCCGGTGTAATTGACGGGGCCGCTGCCGAGCGGGGTCTGGCTGCCGGCCAACTGCAACGACCCGGCGTTGACGATGGTGCCGGCGCTGTAGGAATTCGCACCGGACAGCCGCAGGGAACCGGCGCCGTATTTGCGGAGGGCATTGCCCCCGCCCACGACCAGGCCGTTGACCGACAGGTCGCCGGCCGCATTGCTGGCGCCGCTTTCCACATTGATGCGGATGCCATAGCCGCCGGCCACATTGAGGTTCACCGTGGGGTCGATCACCGAACCGGAAGCGGCCGACCGGACCAGCAGGTTGTCGCCATTGATGTCGAAGCTCTGCATCTGCGCATTCGCGCCGGAGCCATAGCTGGTGATGGTGGTCGGCGCGTTGCTGATGGTGAAGTTTTGCTCGCTCAGGGTGGTGCCCAGGGCGATATAGAGGCCGCTGCCCGAGTTGACCCCGCCGCCATAGATGACAATGCCCTTGGTGTAACCCGAGCTGGTGTTATACCCGTGGTGAAGAATTCCGTTGGTGCCGATGACATAGCCGATCTGCGTCGCCGACGGGCCGGTTGGCAGCTCCAGGGTGCCCGCATTGATGAAGGCCAGGCCGTTCAGGGACGGGCTGCTGTTGCTGAGGACGAGGCTGCCGGTCCCGGTCTTGGTAAAATTGGTCGCGCCGGAAAGCGGACAATAAATGGCCGCATTGCCATCCGCCGCGATGGTCAGGTTGGCCGCCAGCAATATATTATTGGTTCCGGCGAGGGTATAATTGCCGCCGCCGGTCGCATTAAACACGATGCCCGACGGCGTCACGTCATTGAGGAGCGTCACGGTGCAATTGGTCGTGGTGCTGACGCCAAACACCGCGAAACTCCCGCCGGCCCAGGCCGCGTCCGCCGAACCGTTCCACCAGGTCGTCGAAGTGCTGTCCCAGCCGCCGCTGCCATCCTGCGGTCCGGACACCGAGCCATTGGCATCCCAGACCAGCGCGCCCCCCGCGCCGGGCGTGGTGACGCAGCTCGAGGCGCTGGACGCCGAACTGCTGACCAGATTGGTCGCCACCACCGAGTAGCAATAATTTGAGCCGGCCGACAGGCCGAAGTCGGCATAGCTGGTGCCCGCCAGCTGGGCGATCGGCGTCCCGCTGCGGCTCAGGATATAGCCGCCGGCGTTGGCGGCGGAGGACCAGCTCACATTGACCAGATTGCCCGCCTCCGCCACGGCCGCCACATTCTGCGGCACGGCGGCGGCATTCTGCACAATGACATTGACCGGGTCCGAGCTGAGCGCCAGCCCCGAATCATAATAGAGCCGCGCCGAAAGCACGTAGGAACCCGCCGCGAGACTGGCCAGCGTATTGGTGTAAGGCGCCGCGGCGGACTGGCCGACCAGCGTCCCGTTGCTGTAGAACTGCACCAGGTTGATGGCGTGGCCGTTGGTGGCCGACAGCGTGGCGGTGACATTGACATTGGCCGGGGCCAGAAACCCGGCGCCATTCGCCGGGGAACTGAAGGTGATGGCCGGGGGCGAGGCCAGCTGGCCCAACTGCGCCGGGGTCAGGGCCTGGTTGTAAAATTGCACCTCATCCAGCAAGCCGTTGAAAAAGCGACCCCCCGTTGAATCCTGGCCGAGGTAGGACGTGCCGTCAAAGGCTTGAACCGCGTTGGCCACGCTGTTCGTGGCCGAAGCCAGCACGCCGTTGGTGGCCATGAAGATGCGCGCCCGGGCCGGCTCGATCACGAGGGCGACGAACGTCCACTGGTTGTTCGGCACAGTCAAACCGGAATTCCAATTGTAGGTGCTGGCCGAGCCATTCCAGGTATAACGGAGTTCATTCGCCGTCCCGAAATGGAGGCCGGAGACGGTGGCGTTGGCGCGATTGAAGAAGATGCCCGACCACGCGCTCTGGCTGCCGTTACGATTCACCCACGCGGTGAGGGTGAGAATATTGGAATTCAAATTCAGCGGGGGAATGGCGATGTCGGCGCTCGTGCCGTTGAAGCCGGCTGAAAAACCGCTGTCCGGCGTGGCGCCGGGCTGGCCCAGCAGGACGCTGTTGTAAGTGCCGTTGTAGCCGCTGCGGGAGTCGGCCGCGGTCGCACCGCCGGTTTCATCCAGCTTCCATTCCGCCAACGGGAGCGGACCCGCGGCGGCGGTGCCGCTGATCGTCACATTATCAAACGTCGAGGTGTTGAGCAGATTGGTGGCGCCGCTGCCCACCGCGAGCCCCGCATAGACCACCGGCTCCATGACGACGGCGGCCGTGCCCGACTGGGTCCAAGCGGTCCCGTCCGGCGATGTGTAGCCCGTGAGGCTGTTGCCGCTGCGCACCAGGCGGACCCAAACCGGCGCGGCCAGGCCGCCGGCGCCGCTGCTGCCGGACGCCACGGCCCCGTCGCCGGCGCGGGACTGGAAAACGGTGTTGGAACCGCCGCCGCCGAAGGCCATCAACGCCCCGGCCGAGCCGGTATCCAGGCCGTTCCGGATCATCACCCCGGCCAGCGCATTCGCCGAGGTGTTCTGGCTGGCGGTGACGCGGGCCGTGATGGTCACATCGCCGGCCACCGGCTGGAAGACCGATTGAAATTGGTCGGCAGCCTGCCCGATGCCGCCGCCGGAACCGATGACGGTGAACGCGCCGGCATTCGAGCCGGAAGCGCCGCGGCCCAGCACCACCCCCACATCCTGCGCCGACCATGGGGCGGGCACGGGGACGACCGGCGGCGACGCGGCGAAAATCGCCGACGAGGCAATGCCCAGGCCGACGGCATTGGTCCCGCGCACCCGGTAATAATACTGGCCGAGCGGCGCCACCGCATTGTCCGTGTAATTGGTCGTGCTGCTGGAATAGTTGGTCACGGTGACATAAGTCGCGCCGTCGGTGGAGCGCTGGATGACGTAGCCCGCTTCCGTCAGGCCGAGGGGGCTCCAATAAAACGCCATCCGGTTGGAAGCCACCGCGCTGAACACCAGCCCGGTCACCGGCGGCAGCGGCGTGCCGGTGATCGCCAGTGAATACGGGGCCGAGCTGATGCCGTTGGCCGTGATGACCAGCGGATAGGTGCCCGCCAGCAGGCCCGCCGGCAGGGTCATTTCCGTGGTCACCACATTCGTGCCCGTCATCAGGTTGCAGGTGCTCCAGTTGTAGGTGCGGGCGTACAGCGTGCTGCCAGCGGAGTTCGTCAGGCGGGCGACGGGAAAATCGGTGTTCATCTGCCAGTCATCGCCGTAGCCCGCGCCTTCCGAGATGCCGTTGAACAGGGTGCCGGTCACATGAAACGAACCGTCCAGATTGGTGGTGGCGCTGAGGACGGTGGGCATACCGTTCGTCAAGGGGGTGCCGCCCGGCGAATAGACGCAGAGGCCGCCCTGCCCCGTGACCAGCACCGTGCCGTCCGGCAAATCCAGCATCTCCGTCCCGTAAGCGATATAATTACCGATCAAGCCGCCGCCCGGCCCGTTGATGGCCGTGAACGAATTGGCGACATAATCATACTCGTAAAACCGCGAGGCGCTGCCAAAGCCGTTGTTCGTGGCGGTCATGCAGCAAAGGATTTTGCCGTTGACCAGCATCGCCGCCGGCGCATCGATGGCGGCGTTGAAGTTGGGCGTCGGGGCGACCACCGACCAGGTGCCGGCGTTGGTCGCGCCATTCGGGGTGTAGATGCCGGCGGCATTCGTGGTCCAAGGCGTGTAAACGGCATTCGTGCCGGTACCGCCGAAGTAAATCGCCCGGCCATTCGGCAGCAGGAGGCCATGGCCGAGTTCATAGCCGTAGCCATAGAGCGGGGCCGGCAGGCTCGCATCCGCGACCCACTGGTTCAGAGCCGGAACGAAGCGCGCGGAATTGGTGCCGGTGAAGGTCAGGATGCTGCCGTCCTGCAATTTGACCCACGACGCCTCGTCCTGTCCGCCCAGCGAGGTGATCTGGGCCGACCAGACATTGGAGACCACGTCGAAAATGCGGGTGTCGCTGCCCGGACTGCCCTCCAGGATATTGCCGTTGGGGAGCGTCTCGGAAATATTATCAATCACCGTGTCCGGCGGATTCGGCAACTGCGTCCAGACGTTGCCCGCCGGATCATACATCTCGGCCAGGTTCGCCCCCGAGCCATACTCGCCGCCCGACACAAACACCCGGCCGTCCCGCAAGACCTGCGAGGAATAAAAAGTGCGGGAATCGTGCATCGGGGCGAGCGAACTCCAGGTGCCGTTCACGTAGCTGCCATGGATGTCCGGCGTCAGCCGGGAGCAAGGCTGGCCCAGGAAGATCACCGTGCCGTCGGACAGCAGCATGGGGTGCTGCCCGCTGGGCACATTCGGATTGGTCAGGGTCGTCCAGGTGCCGGCGGCCTGGGCGCCGAGGGCCAGCAGGGCGGCCAAAGCCGGCAGCAGGCGGCGGCCGGACATAAAAAAAGTCATTGTCCGGGGGAGACAATGACGGGCGGGGGTCGGATTCAAATAAGACATAAGCACCTTGGATTGAGGAGTTTGGATTGGGTTTACGCAGACATGGGGGGTTGGATTGCGATGACCTTATGTTAATCATAAGAAAGATTCAATACCACATTTTGGGGAGAAGATTTATTTCCGGACGGCGCAATAGTTGCTAATGCGGATCATTAATTGCCACAGATTTTCACAAATGAAGCACGGAAAAAAGGGATGAGACTTGAAACTTGAGACCGGAAAAGGGCAAAAAACAGAGGTCAGAAGTCAGAGGTCGGAGATCAGCAAAGACAAAAGCAGAAATTTTGAAAGCAGAAATTTAGGCAAAGCGGAAGTCGGAAAGCGGAAACAAAAACAGTCGTCAGTTGGCAGTGGGCAGTAGGCAGCAAACACAAAAGCGGAAATCCCCGGACGGCGCAGCGCGACCGTCCCTACCAAACACATACCAAACACACGAAAGGGCAAAACTTCAGAACTCAGGAACGCGAGGACGGAAATGTTTGAGCCTCGTTACCTCGACTGCTACAAACAAACGCCGCCAGGCAGCGTCAGCTTACCGGCTCCGGGAATTCGCCTGCAACCAGGCGGCATAATCCGATTCCTTGATCTTCCCCGCCGCCAGACCCAGGGTCTTTTCCACCACCGATTCCTCGGTGGCGATAAAATCAAGTCCGTTCAATTCCAGAAAGGCCGCCGCCACCATGAAGCCGGTGCGCTTGTTGCCATCGATAAACGGGTGATTCAAAATAATGCCGGCCGCGTAGCTGGCGGCCAGTCCGGCCAGGTCGGGAGCGCCATAGGCCAGCCGGTTTTTCGGCCGGCCCAGCGCTGATTCCAGCAATCCCCCGTCGCGCACCCCGGCCCGCCCGCCATGCTGGGACAGCAGCATCTCATGAATCGCCAGACAATCGGCCCGATCCAGCCAAACCGGCGGCTTCATCGGGCCAGCTCTTTCAAGGCGTGACGGTAGCGGCGGCTCAGCCGCTCGGCCACCTTCATCTTGCGGGCGAATTCGGGATTGGTGGCGGTGATGCGAAAGCCGCCATCCGTGGAGTCGGTGAGATACACGGCGTCACCATCGCCCGCATTCAGGCGCGCGAGCGCCTCCTTGGGCAACACCACGCCCACCGAATTGCCGACCTTGCGGAGTTTCAATTCAAGCACCATGAAACCAATGTAGCAACAAATGTTATAACGTCAAGGGGGCCAAGCGGATTTGTGGATTTGTGGATTTGTGGATTTGTGGATTTGTGGATTGGTGGATTTGTGGATTGGTGGATTGGTGGATTGGTGGATTGGTGGATTGATGGATTGGTGGATTGATGGATTGATGGATGGGGGAAACGAAGCGCGGGCGCGAAGGCAAAAGCTGAAATTTTGAAAGCAGAAAGCAGAAATCAAAAAAGTCGTCGGTTGGCAGCGGGCAGTCGTCAGCAAAAACAAAGGCGGGAAGCGACGAGAGCCGAGGGTTAATGGAAAGCGGGGGTTTGGGCTCGAGGGACTCTCGCCCCACCAGTGGTGGCCGGCACCCCGGGGCGGACCGGGCAAAAGAGGCCAGGCCGGGATGGTTAGCACGACTTAATTTGCCAATTAAAAAGCAAGATTGGTGAGTTGACACAATATTTTATAATTGAGTTAATTAGAACTCAATTAAGCAGTGGCGTGGATGCTTCAAGGGAGGAACGGCGGGCGCAGCACGGCATTGAAAGGCAAACCAAGACCCACATGAAAACCAAATACTTCTCCACTCTCATCGCGCTGGCGCTGCTGGCCGGCCTCCATCCCGCCGCGGCGCAGGGCACGGCGTTCACCTATCAGGGGCGGCTGAACGACGGCGCGAATCCGGCCGGCGGGAATTATGATCTGCGGTTTGCGGTTTACGACGCGCTGACCGGCGGCGCGCAGCAGGGGGTTTTGGTGACGAATACCGCCACCGCCGTGAGCAACGGCCTCTTCGCGGTGACGCTGGATTTTGGCAATCAATTTCCCGGGGCGAACCGCTGGCTGGAGATCGCCGTGCGGACGAATGGCTTCGGCGCGTTCACGAATCTGGCGCCGCGCCAGCAGCTCACGGCCACGCCGTATGCGGTGCAGGCGGTGAATGCGGGCACGGCGATCACCGCCATCACCGCCGGCAGCGCCACCCTGGCCGCCACGGCGACCACGGCCGGCAGCGCCACCTCGGCCACGACCGCGGTGACGGCCAATAATTTTTCCGGCACCCTCATGGGCGACGTGATCGGGACGCAAGGCGCCACCGCCGTGGCCAGCGTCGGCAGTGTTTCGGCGGCGAACGTGGCCAGCGGGGCAAACGCGGCGAACCTGGCGACGAGCGCGAACAACCCCAGCACGCTCGTGAAACGTGACGCCTCGGGTAATTTTGCCGCGGGCCTCATCACCGGGGCCCTGGCCGGCAACGCCGCCACCGCCACGACGGCGGGAACCGCGACCACCGCCAACAATTTCTCCGGATCGCTGGCCGGCGAGGTGACCGGACCGCAGGGCGCCACCGCCGTGGCCAGCGTGGGCGGACAAAGCGCCGCCGCGGTGGCCGGCGGCGCGAGCGCGGCCAACGCCGCGACCAGCGCGAATGCGCCCAATACGATCCTGAAGCGCGATGCGAGCGGCAGTTTTAATGCGGGCGGGATCACCGGCACGAATTTCACCGGCAACGGCGGCGGCCTGACCAATCTTCCGGCCGGGGCGGTGGTCGGCGTGCTGCCGGATGCCAGACTGGCCCCAAACATCGCGCGGCTCAACGGCACCAACTTCTTCAACGGCACGAACACCTTCGCGGGGGTGATCTACGCCACCAACGCGAACAATGCCATCAACGGCGTGTTCACCGGCAGCTTCAGCGGGAACGCCACCACGGCGACCAGCGCGACGACCGCCAGCAATTTCTCCGGCCCGCTCGCCGGCGACGTAACCGGGACGCAAGGGGCCACGGCGGTCGCCAGCGTCGGCGGGCAGACGGCGGCGAATGTGGCCGGCGGCGCCAGCGCCGCCAACGCGGCGACCAACGCCAACACCGCCGGCACGATTGTGAAGCGCAACGCGTCGGGAAATTTTTCAGCGGGCACGATCACCGCGAGCGGATTCACCGGGGACGGCGGCGGGCTGACCAATGTGAACGGCACGGTGCCCTGGCAGGCCGTGTCCGGCACGGCGCAGCAAGCCCAGCCGGACACCGGCTATGTGGCCACCAACAACACGCTGGTGACCCTCACCCTGCCGGCGGCGCCGGCCATTGGCGACATCGTTCGCATCACCGGCACGGGCACGAACGGCTGGAAGATCGCCCAGAACACGAACCAGTTTGTGCTGTGTGCCAACCTGCCCGGCAATCCGACCCTGTCCGGCAATCCGTTCGCCAGCTGGACGCCGCAGGCCACCAACCGGAACTGGGATGCCATCGCGATGTCCACGGATGCCGGCACGCTGGTGGGGCTGGATTACGGCGGCCACATTCATGTCTCCACGGATGCCGGCCAGACCTGGGTGGCGCATGCGAATGCCCGAAACTGGATTGCGGTGACCTGTTCCTCGAATGGGACGAACATGGTCGCGGCCGACTTTCAAGGCTTCCTATACACCTCCACCAACTCCGGCTCCACCTGGACGGCCCGCGCCACGAATCTCTGGTGGACCGCACTGAGTTCGCGCTACGGCTCGCGGCTCTATGCCGGCGAATCATCGCCCGGCCCGATTTACGTCTCGTTTGACTCCGGCGCAACCTGGTCTTCTTTTGCCTCGGGCGGCGGGAATTGGACGGGGATCGCCAATTCATCCGATTGCAACGATATTTACGCGGCGGATTCCATCGGCGTGCTGCGCGTTTCACACGATGGCGGGCCGACCTGGGGAAACATGGACGCGTCGGCCCCGACTTATTCCTGGTCCTCCATCGCCTGCTCGTCGGACGGAACCAAGGTGGTGGCCTGCCGCGACGGCGGCTACATCTACACCTCCACCAACAAAGGCACGAACCTGACGGCGCGGGCCAGCAGCCGCAACTGGAAGGCCGTGGCCTGTTCTTCGGATGGCAGCGTCATGGTCGCGGCGGATGGCGCGCCGGGCTATCTTTACCTCTCCACCGACACTGGCGCAACCTGGACCGCCCAATCCAACGGACCCTCGGCCACCTGGTCGGCGCTGGCCTGCACGCCGGATGGGACCAAAATTGTGGCGGCCGTCAAAGGCGGCCAGATTTACATCTCCTCCAACGCGACCACCACGGGCGCCACCGGTTATCTGACGGGCTCCCAATATTCCTCCATCGAGCTGCAATACGTGGGCAGCGGCCAGTTCATTCCCATCAGCCACGAGGGAAGTTTCACCGCATATTAAACCGAACCCGGTCACGCCAAGCGACCGCTTGAGCCGCCGCCGGAACCGTCGTTAAAACAAATCTGAAACCATGAAAACGCCGCTCTTATTTCCAACGGTCCTGGTGCTGGCCTCAATTGGCACGGGCGCAATCCATGCGCAATCGGTGGTCACCGAGCCGGTCGGCTTCAAGTATCAGGGGCAGTTGGGCGAAGGGGGTTTGCCGGCCACGGGCATCTATGACGTGCAGTTCCACCTGTTTGACGCCGCGCAGGGCGGCGCGGAATTATCAGCCGTGGTGCAGAAGAATGATATCGGCGTCACGAACGGACTGTTCAGCGTGGATGTGGGGTTCACCAACGGGCTGTTGATTCTACCCTATACCACCAATGCGAGCCGCTGGCTGGAGATTGCCGTCCGCCACGGCAGCAGCAACGGGGCATTCACCCCCCTGACCACCCGGCAGCGGCTGGCGGTGACGCCGTATGCGCTGCAGGCGTTGAACGTGGACGCGGCCGGCATCCAGGGCACGATCGGGGCGGCCGCGCTCGGCGGCAACTATGCCAACCCGGTGACGTTTGCCAATGCGGGCAATGCCTTCACCGGCAGTTTCACCGGCGATGGGGGCGCGGTGAGCAATGTGAACGCGGCGTTGTTCAACGGCCTGCCGCCATCGGTTTTCTGGAAGACCATCGGCAACGGCGGCACGACGATCAGCAACAATTTCCTCGGCACGACGGATAATCAGCCGCTGGAGCTGCGCGTCAACAACACCCGCGCCCTGCGGATTGAGCCGACGGCGGATACGCCGAACATCATCGGCAATTCCCTGGTGAACCAGGCGGGGCCGGGCGTGGTGGGCGCGGTGATCGGCGGCGGCGGGTCGGTGACAACTTATGGCCTCGTTTATTCCAACCGCGTTTATGCCAATTTCAGCGTGATCGCGGGCGGCTGGGGAAATACGGTGGCTTCCAATTCCACCGGCTCCGGCATCAGCGGCGGACAAATGAATTTGATTCTGGCCAACAGCGGCGGGTCCGTCATCGGCGGCGGCCAGAGCAATACGATTGCCTCCAAATCCTCCGTCATCGGCGGCGGCCTGCAAAACCTGATTTCAAGCAATTCAGATTTGTCGGCCATCGTCGGTGGATCAGGCAACACGGCTTCCAATGGCTATGGTTCGACCATCACGGGTGGCCGGTTCAACCTGATCGGGGCCAACAACAGCCTCATTGGAAGCGGTGAATATAACAAGAACTACGGCTCCGATTCCATCGTCATGGGTGGGAGCAACAACCTGATGAGTGCGGTTGCCGTGAACTCGGCCATCAATGGCGGGTCGGACAACACGGCTTCCAATGGCTACGGATCGACCATCACGGGTGGCCGGTTCAACCTGATCGGGGCCAACAACAGCCTCATTGGGAGCGGTGAATATAACAAGAACTATGGCTCCGATTCCATCGTCATGGGCGGGAGCAACAACCTGATGAGTGCTGCTGCCGTC
This sequence comes from uncultured Verrucomicrobia subdivision 3 bacterium, assembly GCA_903917705.1. GTDB lineage: Bacteria > Verrucomicrobiota > Verrucomicrobiia > Limisphaerales > UBA11358 > UBA11358. The sequence continues at coordinate 17,189 of CAIXBQ010000058.1, forward strand.
AACGCCGCCATCAATGGCGGGTCAGACAACACGATTTCCAACAGCTCTGGTTCGACCATCACGGGTGGCCGGTTCAACCTGATCGGGGCCTATGCCCATTACAGCGCCATCGGCGGCGGCCAGAGCAACACGATCGCCTCCAAAACCACCGTCATTAGCGGCGGCCTGCAAAACCTGATCTCCAGCAACGCCGACTTTTCGGTCATCGGGGGCGGCTGGGGGAATACCGTTGCTTCGAACTCCTCCGGTTCCAGCATCAGCGGCGGAAAATTCAATGTCATCGGCGCCAACGCCTATAACAGCGTCATCGGCGGCGGCGCCTGGAATACGGTCACCGCCAGCAATTCCGTGGTGCCGGGCGGGGCCAGCAACACGGTCTCCGGGGCCGGCAGTTTTGCCGCCGGCTCTTACGCAGTGGCCCCCAACAACGGCTCGTTCGTCTGGTCGGATGACAGCACGACCAGTTATTTCACCTCCACCAACGATTATTCCTTTAATGCGCGCGCCGCGGGCGGGTATCGCCTTTACACATCCAGTTCCGGGGCGGGCGGAGCGGGCGTGTATCTCGCCGCCGGCGGCAACAGTTGGGTCAGCGTGTCCGACCGCAATGCCAAGAAGAACTTCCAGCCGGTGAACCCTGAAACCGTCCTGGCCAAGCTGGCGTCGGTGCCGATCCAGCAATGGAATTACAAGTGGGAAAAGGATTCGGACGTGCCGAATATCGGTCCGATGGCGCAGGATTTCATGGCCGCCTTCTATCCCGGCCGCGACGACAAAGGCATCAGCACGCTGGAATTTGACGGCGTGGAACTCGCCGCCATCCAGGGGCTGAATGAAAAAGTGGAAAGCGGCAAGCGGCAAGCGGAAAGCCAGATGGAGGAACTCAGAGCGGAAAACGCGGAGTTGAAAGCGCGGCTGGAAAAACTGGAGCAAACACTCCTGGAAAAGAAATGAACCGACCATGAAAATCATCATCCTATCATTCTGCCTGTTGATTCCCGGAATCACCTTTGCGCAAAGCTACACGATTGACTGGTATAAGATTGCGGGCGGCGGCGGGACCAGCAGCAACGGCACCTATCAACTGAGCGGCACCATCGGCCAGCCGGAAGCCGGCGGGCCGATGATCGGGGGACAGTATGCGGTGACCGGCGGATATTGGAGCCTGATCAATGTGGTGCAGATGCCGGGCGTGCCGAAGCTCCTCATCTTCCCCGGCGGCGCGAACAGCGTGAAAATCCTCTGGCCGGCCCCGGCCACCAACAGCTTCACCCTGCAGCAAAACGCGAACCTCACGGTGACCAGCGGCTGGGTGGCGACGGGCTACGCCATCACGAACGGCTTCGGGACCAACTTCTGCACCATCCCCGCCCCCGCCGGGAATCTGTTCTTCCGGCTGAAACAGTGATGGGCAAAACGGAAGTCGGAAAGCGCGAAGGGGGGAGGGACAGAGGTCAGAGGTCAGAGGTCGGAGGTCGGAGGTCTGCGAAGGCAAAAGCGCCAGGGCAAAGCGAAAAGCGAAAAGCGAAAAGCGGAAACAAAAACAGTCGTCAGTCGTCAGTCGTCAGTTGGCAGCCAAGACAAAAGCAGAAATTAGGAAAGCAGAAAGCAGAAATAAAAACCTGGCAGCCCAAGCGCACCCAGGCGCTCATTTCACAAAATCATTCAGGGCCATTTCGAGTTTTTGAAAGGTTTCTTCCAAGCGCAACACCAGCGGGGACATTTTCTGCCAATCCAAGTCAAAGGAATAGGCGTTGCGGAAAACATGACGAAACCGCAGGTATTCATTCAATGAGTCGTGAAGTTCGGGCGTAAGCAACGCCGATCGATGCGCGGTCGGCGATTTCATCCGCAGCAAAAGTTCCCGATGCCAGGAATCGCCAAGCATGGGCTCGCCGTCCAACTCCACCGCCACCCGCTTGAAAATATTTTCAACGCCGGTGTAGAATGAATGAAGCAGGGCCGCGAGCGCGGACAATTCAATCTCCGTCGGAGCGGTGGTGCGGCATTGGGCGAGCAGCCGGTGCATGCCCGAAACCAAACGCTGCAACTGGTCGCGTTCCGTGGCCTGCTGCTTGCGGAATTTATCCCACGCGGACGAGCTCATTCTCCGTGCGCAGGTAGCGGGTGAACGGGGTGTTGCGGTCCAAGTCAATCAAATCCACCGAGCGGCCAATCAAATCGCTGACCCGGGCGCCCATGCGATAGAATACGGACGGGGGCAGGCCGGAAACCGCCAAATCGAGATCCGAAGCGGCATCCCCCGTCCCTTTGGCGACCGAGCCGAAAACGTAAATTTCCCGCGCCCCGGCGGTTTTAAGTTCGGCGGCGGCGCGTTGGATTAAAATGTTGGTGTCGGCGCTCACGCTTCCTTTAATTTTGCGCCGTCCGGGCCTGAAAGTCAAAATGTTCCCGCGCTAGCGCGAAGAGAGCGAAGGGGGGAGGGACAGAGGTCAGAGATCAGAGGTCAGAGATCAGAGGTCAGAAGTCGGAGATCAGAGGTCGGAGGTCAGAGGTCGGAGGTCAGAGGTCGGAGGTCGGAGGTCGGAGGTCAGAGGTCGGAGGTCGGAGGTCGGAGGTCAGAGGTCGGAGGTCAGAGGTCGGAGGTCAGAGGTCGGAGGTCAGAGGTCGAAGGTCGGAGGTCAGAGGTCGGAGGTCAGAGGTCGGAGGTCGGAGGTCGGAGATCAGAGGTCGGAGATCAGAGGTCAGAGGTCGGAGGTCGGAGGTCAGCGAAGACAAAAGCGCCAGGGCAAAGCGGAAAGCGGAAACCAAAAAAGTTGGCAGTTGGCAGTCTTCCAATATCTGAGTTTTGAATTTTAAGTTTTGAGGGTTGAGTTTGGTATAAGTCGTCAGTCGTCAGTCGTCAGCAAAGACAAAAGCGGAAAGGGTTGAACTAAAAACTGATAATTCAAAACTCAAAACTTCGGTCCCGTCACTGGCCCGGACTGGGCGGCGGATCACTGATCCTGCTGATCCGTCATCGGCGTGCCTGGAAGCAGATTGTGAGCGGGATTGCCCTGCTGCCGCCACTTGGCCCGCTGGGCTTCGATCATGAGAATTTGCGCCTCGGGTGAAAGCACATTCTCCGGCCTCACTCCAGGAGGCGCGCCTGTATTGCCACCGACCGGCGTGTTGCCGCCCATGCCGCCCATGGCGGGAGATTGCGAGGCACCCGGATTATTGTTGGCGAATGGATTGGCCCTTGGCGCACCGTTGTTGCCGCCGATGCCGGGCATCACACTGTTTCCGCCGCCAAGGCCGCCGGGGCCAGGGCCGCCGGGTTTCATGGGTGAGCCGGGATTGTTACCAACTGCTCCGCCGGGTCCGGCCGGGCCGGAGGCGGAGGCCGCAACCAGCGGCACTTCCTGCGGGGTGCCGTGATTGTTGAAAGTGATGATGCCCGCGGCTTCGTCGATCTTGACCACCTCGATCTCGTCCTGCCGTTCGCCGATGGACATGACATAGGAGACATCCTTGGCCGGCTGGCCGGGCAGCGGCTTGGCGGCGACCTTGAACAGGACCTGCATCTGGCCGAACAGGGTCATGATGCCGTTGGCAGTGATCTTGGGCGGCGGATCCACCAGGGCGGCCGCGGCGGCGTTCGGGTCCACCACAGGAATTGGCAGCAGGCCGAAGATGTTGCGCGTGACGATGGGCGAGTAGGGCTTGGATGAGTCCACGGCGTCCCCGGCGGCAAGCGCCGTGAAGGCGGCCAGCAGGGCGGCGAGCAGGATGAAATGTCCGGCAAATTTCATAATCACAATATAGCGGCTGTTGGAATAAACACCAATGGGGAAACAAAGTTTCACAAAAAGCGGAAAGCGGAAAGCGGAAAGCGGGGAGGGACAGAGGTCGGAGGTCGGAGGTCGGAGGTCAGAGGTCAGAGGTCGGAGGTCGGAGGTCAGAGGTCGGAGGTCGGAGGTCGGAGGTCAGAGGTCGGAGGTCAGAGGTCGGAGGTCAGAGGTCAGAGGTCGGAGGTCAGAGGTCGGAGGTCAGAGGTCGGAGGTCAGAGGTCGGAGGTCGGAGGTCGGAGGTCGGAGGTCGGAGGTCGGAGGTCGGAGGTCAGAAGTCAGAGATCAGAGGTCGGAGGTCAGCGAAGACAAAAGCGCCAGGGCAAAGCGAAAAGCGGAAAGCGAAAAGCGGAAACAAAAACAGTCGTCAGTCGGCAGTCGTCAGTTGGCAGCCAAGAAAAATATCACCAATGAAAAGGGGAAGGCGAAAGGCGGAAAGCGAAACAGATGTTTGAGCCTCGTTACCTCGGCTGCTACAGGGATTAGAGGGCAGAAAATTACGAATCGCGAATTTCAAATTGCAAATTAAGGGCCGGCTCGCGGGGACGCTCGCCCCACCGGGACCAAG
>CAIXBQ010000059.1 GCA_903917705.1 uncultured Verrucomicrobia subdivision 3 bacterium
CAAATTGAAATCAACGATGGAGCGCAGAGCGGGGCGTCTTTGCCTCCAAGGAATGGTTCTCCGAAACCCGTGCGGATTGACGAGCGGCTGATCCATCGAATCGGTGTCCGCGAGTGGGGGCTGCCGTCAATCTGTATGCCCGGCAAAATCTGGCGCAGCAAGGATCACGGCACGATCACCTGCATGGTCGCCCATGAAGACCCGACGAAGGTGAAGCTGGAAACGCTGCCGCTGCTCACCATTCCAGCCGGTGAATCAATGTCAGAAATGCCGTATCACTGGCGTGCCGCGTTGTGGGAATACGTGCAAGCGTGGCCTCACTCTGGAATGTGCTACGGGCCATTTCTGAGACTCACGGAAGCGCAGCGGTGCGACTTCGTGCGGAAGATGGCGGCGGAACTGGTGAAGTCCGACAACATTGGGTGCTGCTCAATCGCGGACGGCATAGGAATGTTCGCGGCGTATGGCTACGAACTTTCGGAGAACGCTCCGCATGAGCTACCGGCGCGAACCACCAAAGACCATGAATAACACTGCGACCATCGAACAGCCAAGCGCTCCGCCGGTTAGCTCCATGCGGTTGTTAGCCAGCACGTCAGGAACACCACAAACCTTCCTTTTTGAAGGTCGGGTTTTGGTTTGGTTTTCATGCGGTGCGGCGTCTGCCTGCGCTGCAAAACTCGCGGTGGAAAAGCACAAAGACAAGACGCTCGAAATTATCTACTGCGACACACTCAAATACGAGCATCCAGACAACGTGCGCTTCCTGAAAGATGTGGAGCAATGGATACAATGGCCGGTGAAGATAATGCGCTCAAAAGAATACGATGACATCTTCGACGTGTTCGACAAAACGGGATGGCTAGTAGGGCCAATGGGCGCACGATGCACAACCGAGCTAAAGAAAAACGTCCGCAAGGAATATCAGTGGCCGGAAGACCTGCACATATTCGGGCTGACGGCAGACGAACCAACACGCATAGCCGAACTCCAAGAGGAAAATCACGAAATCTTCCTTGAGTGGAATCTGCGAGATGCCGGAATGAAAAAGCGTGACTGCCTTCAAATGGTGGCCAACGCCGGAATCAAACTGCCCGCGATGTATCGCATGGGATATAAAAACAACAACTGTATCGGCTGTGTCAAAGGCGGGATGGGCTACTGGAACAAAATCCGACGAGACTTCCCTGAAGCCTTTGCGCGGATGGCCGCGCAAGAAAGAAAAATGGGCGTAACAATCCACAGACAAAACGATATGCCAATCTACCTCGACGAACTCAACCCAAAGGCCGGACGGTTCAAAGAAGAACCGGACATCGAATGCGGCCCGCAATGCCGGATGCCATTGCGGGCTAACGAATAGCTATGCAGCCACCGACCGACCAACTCACGAGCGCACCGGACGTTACCGATTCACGGGAGACGCCCGCCGGTGGTCTGCATCAGCGTATGGTTCGGAGACGGGCGAGCGACAAAAGCGTTAAAGCTGCGGCGGTGAATGTGAAGCTGGTTCAAGGGCAAATCGTCGTGGAAAACAAACTCAATGGCGTGCTGTTCAGCTTCCCAGCTGCGGTCTGGCCGGACTCAACAATGTCCGCGCACCAAAGAATGTGGATCGAACGCCTGACGCCCTGGTGGGACATGGAGCAACCGCAATGGTCGCCGACATCCCAACGCCTCCGCGAATCGTGCGTGAAGGCAATCAACAATCTACTCGTGCCGCTGCCGCTAAAACCGGAGACGACCAACGGCGGCATGGGTGAAAAACTGACTCGACGCACTGGCGTTAAAAGCGCGCACTGCGAACGGTGCGTCGAGTCTCTGAACAGTTAATTCTAACAACCTCGTTGGCATAATGAAAACTCTCACCCAAATGCTCGAAGAGGCGATGATCGAACGCAGTTGCCGGCCGAATACGCGCAGCACCTACCATCTCTGGGTGAAAAAGTTTTTTCAGCACTGCAAAAAGCCGGCGTCGATCTGGACGCCGGCGGATGTCCGTGAATGGATGTTATCGCTGCACAGCCAGAATTATTCCAACACCACGCGCAAACAGGCGCTCTGCGCTGTGAAATTCGTTTTTGATCACGTCCTGAAATCCGAACTCGGCTGGCTGGATTTGCCGCCGATGCCGCAGGTGCGGCAGACGCTGCGCACGATCCCGACGCGCGAGGAAATCGGCCGCATTTTCGCCGGGCTGAAAGGCCAGTCAAAAATCATGGCGGCGCTGATGTATGGCGCCGGCTTGCGCGTGAACGAATGCTGCCACCTGCGCGTGCAGGATATTGACTTCGCCGCGCGCACCGTGCGCGTGCATTCGGGCAAAGGCGATAAATCGCGGCTAACGGTGCTGCCCATGCTGCTGATCCCGCTCTTGCAAAAGCATCTGGCCTGGCGGAAATCATCCCACGATCTGGACCTGGCAGCGGGTTGCGGCCTGGTGGAACTGCCCGGACGGCTGGCGCACAAATATAAAAACGCAAACCGCGAGCTGCGCTGGCAATGGCTGTTCCCCTCGGCGGTGATCCGGGGCCAATATCGCTGGCACGCGACGGACGAGATGATCGCCAAACAAATGCGCGCGGCCGTCCGCGCCGCTGGCATCACCAAGCGCGTCACGCCGCACACGCTACGGCATGGCTTCGTGACGCATGCGCTGGAGGCCGGCAACGATCTGGCGGTGGTGCAAAAACTCGTCGGCCACGAGGATGTGAACACGACGATGATTTACGCGCACGGAGACCGCGCGCGCGGTTTCTCGCCGCTGGATTTTGGGGCGTCGGAACGCCCGGTGTTTAACCCCGCGCAAAATCTGCTCCAATGAAGGCTACCCGCCGACAACTCCAACTGCGCTATGCCCGGCGGCGTTTCTACGCGAAGAAACGGGCAGAGTTTGCCGCCCTCAATTTGACCACGCGCGGCACTCCGCGGATTTACACGCTCCATCCCGAGCTGCACGGCAGCGGCGGCCGGGCCGGCACCCGCACCGAGCAGTGGAAACGGAATGCGCGCCAGCGCATCTATCGCGCAAAATACAAAGCCCCTAAATTTTTAACCCCTCTGGAATTGCTCCATCAGCAAATCCGGGTGGAGATCGAAGCATGAGCACTGATCTTCAACTTCTCGGTTTTATGCAGGCGCTCGCCGCCAATGTGCGCAGCAAAAACGGCGTGCTGTTGACGGATTGGGAATCGCAGTTTCTGGCGAGCTTCCTGCATTCGTCGCGGCCGTCGCTGTGGTTCACGTCCGGGCGGCGTGGCCCGACCGATCTGATGTGGAAACGTTACGGCGGCGAGATCAACCATCCGCATCCCAGCGAGTCGCTGGACCCCACCGCGTCCGGCCGGCCGGACGCAAATGGCCTGGCGGCGCAGGCCGCCCCGGATGGTTGTGAGTTCTGGATCAAAACCGATGGCCTGAGCGGCTCGCTCCAGCGCCGCTGCAATGAGACGGCGGAGCTGGTCGGCCGGCGCGGCCTGCGTTACTGCCGGATGCACGCCGACGAGGTGGTGAAGAACATGCGGCGCGCCGGCATGAGCGTCGAACTGCGACCGTTCAAAACATCCACCCCATGACCATCACCGAACCTCAACGCATCGCGATCATGCAACTCTGGGGCCGGGTCTGCAAAGAGCGCGGCTGGAAAACCAGCGACAAGATGCTGCGCCTGGCTAAATTTTCGGAGCTGCTCGGCCGCCCGTTGGCGAGCACCAACGACGTGGAACGGTTGGACGAATGCACCAAGCTGATGAGCGGGTTAAAATGCCTGCTCGGCATCAGCGTCCGCGCCGGCCTGGAAGTCGCCGATCCGACCCTCAACCAGGCGCGCGTTTTGCGGAACACAATTCTCACGGATTTGGTGCCCTGTTTGGAGCTGTATATCGCCGACGTGGCGGGCTTCATGGCGGCCATCATGGAAGACAAAAACCGGTGGTGGAAAATCGAGCGGCCGGCGCGCGGCATGACGCTCATGGACCTGGACGCCAAACCCGTCATTCGGACCGACCGGACAACGGGTGAATTGCGTGAGTTTCCCAGCCAGTTAAAGCAGATGCTTTTCACCCTCTCCGCCCGGCTGAATGAGAAGCGGAAATCCGCCGGCGATTCGGTCCACGATATGCGCACTCGGGCCGGTCTCGTCTGCGCCTGTGCTCGGTGCCAAAATCCGCGCTCAAATTTGGTGGTGCCGGCGGTCTCGGCTGTCGATCCCGATCTGGAATCTTCGATCCAGGCGGACCCTGACCTTGGCGCGGCCGTGCCGGTCGAATCTGAGTGCCCTTATTGAGGTGTTAGCGGGTCGCTAATGGGTCATTAAGGCCGGTCTCAGGCGGTGGTGGAAACCGGTCGTGGTTGGGTATAAACCTTTTCAAAACGGCCTCTTTTCGGGGAAAGCTTCCCAAACCGGTCCTTCGGGTGGCGTCTCTGCAAAAACCCTTGATATTCGGCCTCTTTCTGGCTTCTTCGGGCTGTTTAGCCCTTCCCAAACCTCCCTGTTTAATTCA
>CAIXBQ010000060.1 GCA_903917705.1 uncultured Verrucomicrobia subdivision 3 bacterium
ATCATCAGGTTATAGGCGCGCTTCATGTGCGCGACGATCGTGGCATCGAGTTCGTCTCCGCCCACCCGCAGGCTGCGGCTGAAGACGATGCCGGCGAGGGAGATGATTGCGATTTCGCAAGTCCCGCCGCCGATGTCCACGATCATGTTGCCCGCCGGTTCATGCACCGGCAGGCCTACGCCAATGGCCGAGGCCATCGGCTGCTCGATCAAATACACCTCGCGCGCGCCGGCGTGGGTGGCGGAATCTTTCACAGCCCGTTTTTCGACTTCGGTGATGCCGGACGGCACGGCCACGACCACGCGTGGCGCGATGAGTTTCCGGTGATGCACCTTCTGGATGAAGTGGCGGAGCATGGCTTCGGTGATCTCGAAGTCGGCGATCACGCCGTCTTTCATCGGGCGGATGGCCACGATGTTGCCGGGCGTGCGGCCCAGCATGCGTTTCGCTTCGTCACCGACGGCCAGCACGTTGGTCGTGCCCGCCTGGATGGCCACCACGGAAGGTTCGCGCAGGACGATTCCACGATCCCGCACATAAACCAGGGAGTTGGCCGTCCCCAGGTCTATTCCAATGTCATTGGAAAACAGGCTTTTGAATTGCTCGAGCATGAATTGCGCCTAATCGCGGACAGTTAAAGGCCAGCCGCCCGAAAGGTCAAGCCGCAATTAGCCGGATTGAACCATTGCGTCAGTTGGAGCGCTTGAGGAAATAGTGTGGCCGTCCGGAGCGGGGATTTTCGGGTTTTGGCGAGGCTTTGGCGAAGGAGCAGGTTCCCGGCAACCCTGTGACTGAGCCGAAACGAAGCCAAAACCCGAAAAGACCGCCCTCAGTTTGGCCCCCGCCGGACGGCTGCAATATTTATGAAAACGCTCTGATCAGGCAAAAACAATCTTTGTCGTCGCCGCTTTTTCGTCCCAGCCCCGCGTCGGCTCCGCCGTGACGGATGAGATGTCCTTGATCGATATCTGCCGGCCCCGGGTCTTGGGCGACTTGATTTCGACCTGCTCCGGCTCGCAGGTCTGCTGCGCCACCTTCTGGTGCGGCGCCGGCTTGTAGCGCACGTACAGCACCTTCGGCGTGTCCGCCGCGAAATACAGGATGCGCGACTTGTCCGGGATGCACAGGTAGACCTTGTTCAGGATCGTGCCGCCGAAGGTGAAGCGCTTCAGGTAGCTGGCGTTCCGGTCGGTGTAGGCGCAGGTGAAGACCTTGTCGCGCTCCGGCAGCCCGCAGAAAAACAGCTCCTGCCCCACGAACAATTTCTCCGGCAGCTCGCTGACCTTGTAGGTGCCGTCCTTGAACACCAGCAGGATCTTGTCGAACTTCGTGCATTCCAGCTTGAATTCCTCGCCGGCCACCTTGTACCCCACGTAGCCGGTCTCGCGGTCGTAGGCGACCTTGAACGATTTGAACGCCACCGCCTTCACGTCCACTTCCTCGTGGCGCGCGGACTTCGTCGTCAGCCGCGGATATTGCGGGCCGTATTTCTCCAGCAGCGCCTCCAGGTGTCCGATGACGTGTTTCGTCAGGCCCTTCAGGCTTTTCCGGGTCTCCTCCAGCTCGGCCTTCGTCTTCTCCATCTCCTCGCGGTGCTTGTTGATGTCAAAGAGCGAAATCCGGCGGATGCGGACCTGCAATAATTTCTCCACGTCCGCGTCCACGAGGTCGCGGATGAGCTCCTTCTTGAACGGCTTGAAGCCCTCGTAAACGCTGGCCAGCACCGCCTCGTTCGTCTTGCACTTCTCGATCAGCTTGTAGATGCGCTCCTCGATGAAGATGCGCTCCAGCGTCCGGTAATGCAGCTCGTCGAGCAGCTGCTTCTCGCGCAGCTCCAGCTCGCGCTTCAGGATGGCCACGAGCTGGTCCGTGTTCTCCCGCAGGATCTCCGACACCGTCAGCTCCACCGGCCGGTTGTCCTTGATCACGACGATGCGGCTCGCGATGGTCACTTCGCAGTCCGTGAAGGCGTACAGCGCGTCGATCAATTTCTCCGCGTCCACGCCCGCGTGGCAGCGGATCTCGATCTCGACATCCTCGGACGTGAAATCGTTGATGGATTTGACCTTGAGCTTGCCCTTTTGCACCGCGTCCTCGATGGACGCAATCAGCGATTCCGTCGTGGTCGTCGGCGGAATTTCCTTGATGATAACGGTGGATTCGTCCTTGGTCTTGATTTTGGCGCGGACTTTCACCGAGCCTTTGCCGTCCTGGTAATCGCGCGCGTCCATCAAACCGCCGGTCGCAAAATCCGGCAGGCACTTGAACGACTGCTTTTTAAGAATCGCGATCTGTGCTTCGAGCAACTCCGGGAAATTGTGCGGCAGGATGCGCGCGCTCAAGCCGACCGCGATGCCTTCCGTGCCGAGCATGAGGTTAAGCGGCAATTTGCACGGCAGCGTCACCGGCTCTTTGTTGCGGCCATCGTAAGTTGGAATAAAGTCGGTTATCTCGTCATTGAACAGCTCAGTGCGTGCGAGTTCCGTCAGGCGGCATTCGATGTAACGCGGTGCGGCTGCCGGGTCGCCGGTGAAAATATTGCCGAAATTTCCCTGGCCCTCGATGAGATACCGCTTGTTCGCCAAAACGACAATTGCATCGTCAATGGACGCGTTGCCGTGCGGATGATATTTCATCGTTTCGCCGGTGACGCTGGCGACTTTGATGAAACGCCCGTCGTCCAGCGAGTGCAGCACATGCATAATGCGCCGTTGCACCGGCTTCAAGCCGTCCGCGAGATTCGGAATCGCGCGGTCGCGGATGACATAGCTGGCGTAATCCAGAAACCCGCGGTCCACGCGCGTGTGCAGCCCGGCTTCCAGCTTCTTCGGGTCAAACGGCTTGTGGACGATGGCCTCCACCGTTTCGGCCACGACATGGTCGGCGCCGTTGCCGTTGGCTTCCTTCGGGGCCTCCGCCGCTTTCGGCGGCAGGCCTGCGATGGGCAATTCGGTCTGGTTCTGGTCTTTTTTATTCTTGGCTGACATAGTCTGTGGTCAGAGCGCGGGGGAATATGCCGATTCCGGCCGGTGAAGCCAGATTGTTTTCACCGGCGGAAACAAATTCCGCCGGCGCGAACGGTTCTCGTCGGCCGGAGCTTACTTGGCCGCCGGCGGACCGGCGGGCGCGGGCCCGCCGCCCGGGACCGGGGGCAGCAGCATCAGGAGCTCCTGCTGCTGCTGATACCATTCCCGCAGCGGCCGCGAGAGCAGCGAGGGCTTGAAGTCGGCGAAGTGGTCCAGGTTCAGCGCCTCGTCCACCTGCTTTTTCAATTGCGAGCGGATCTCGGACTTGGCGTCGTCCGCCCAGCCCTTGAAGGAGCCGGTCTTCTCATTGAGCATCTTGGCGGCGGCCACGCGGGTCTCCTGGTCGTATTTGAACTGCGTCACGGCCACGTAGCTCTTGTCCACCTTGCCCTCGATGCGGTTCGTCTCGATCCGCGCCACGATCACCTGCTTGGCCAGCTCGATGATCCGCTGTTCCAGCTTGGCGGTGATGTCGTCCTCGCCCACCGCGTCGTTGGCCTCCGCGCCGAGATTGCGCGGGGCGTTCTCCAGCCGCAGGCAGAGCTGCTTGACCAGCTCCTTCTCCAGCTCCTTGAAATATTTCTGGCCGCGCTTCACGATCAGGGCCTTTTCCGCCTCGGTGAAGCTGTATTTCTTCTCGTCCAGCCCGACGAACGTCTTGTAGTTCGGCGTCTCCAGCAGCTTCTCCAGCTTGGCCGTGAGGTTCGTCGCGTTCAGGCGCTGCACCACGTTCAGGCTGGCCGGCTCGTCCCGCAAATCCAGCTTGAACTCCGCCGGCAGCGACGAGAAGAGCGCGCGGTCCACCCCGCCGAGCTTTTCCACCTGCTGGTTGAGATACTTCCAGTGCGCCGCCTGCCGCTCCTTCAGGTTCATCTCGCCCACGAAGTCGAACTGGTTCTCCACCCGCAGCGAGCGCGTCTCCGCGCGGAACCACGCGAGCGCGCTCAGGAACTGCGTGGAGATGGCGGTGGCCGCCGTGGTGTAATTCAGGTTCACCTGCTCCAGTGGAATGCGGTCATGCGGATTCTGCGGCGCGCGCGCGGTGATGAACAATTCGATCAGGTTGTTCGGCAGCAGGTCGATGACCTGGGCGATCTCCGAATAGGCGCCCACCACCGGCTCCGTGCCGTAGTCGAACGTCCGCACGTCCCCGTAGCGCATCGCGTCCTCGTCGCTGGCGAACAGCATCTTGTTCGTGCGCGCCTCCGCGCTGTCGAAATAGCCCCAGCCGATGGCCGCGCGGTCGTGCGGCAGCGGCTGGTTGCGCGTGCGCATCCACCAGCCCGTGAACACCCCCGCCTTGTACACCGAATATTCCATGATCGACGTCGTCGCCAGCTTGTTCGTCCACGCGTCCAGCGGCTTGTCCGTGATGTAGGCCTTGAACCAGTCGTCCAGCTCCTTCGCCGTGAGCGTCCCGCCCAGGCTGCCCGCGAAATTATGCCGCAGGCCCAGCACATGGCCCACCTCGTGCGCCACCACCTCGCGCAGGTAATCCTGCGCCGACCGCAGCACCGCCGCGTCCGTCAATTCGTCGCTCGCCAGCACCTCCTGCAGGCCGTGCGCCATCTGCTGCGCAAACGCCGCCGAGTTCATCTCGCAGCACGTGGCCGACGGCAGGAACGGCACCTCCACCTGCGCCGCGCCCTTCTTGTCGTCCTTCTTCACCTCCGCCGCCTCCTGCATCGCGCGGAGCAGCACGCGCGCCCGCGCCTTGCCCTTGAACGTGAACACGCTCGTGATATACGCCTGGCCGTGCTCCGACTCGCCCGTCAGCGGGTCCGCCAGCACATCCGCGTAGGCCACCCCCGCCGCGTCCCACGGCACCCATTGGATGATGTTGTAATTCGCGTCCGGCGCCGTCACGCCCTCCGGCGCCTTCTTCGCCTGCACCACTTCCTTGCCGAAGACCGAGTTCCAGTACAGGATCGCCCCGCGGATCGTCTCCGTGAATTCCGGCGGCGTGTTGGCCGAGTAATAGAACACCACCGGCTGCTTCAGGTCGAAATGGTCGATCCGCGCCGACTCCCGGCCCGTGCCCGGCTCCAGTTGCGCCTCCGTCTGGAAAAACTTCGTGTAGCGCGCGTCCACCGGGCTCGGCTCCTTGCCCGCGAAATCCCCCGGCGCATACGGCTTGATGAAATAGCGCACCTCGGACCGCGACTCCACATCGCTGCTCATCTCCCGGCTCCGCGTCTGCACGCTCTGGCGGATGATCACCTGCCCGCCGTCCGCCCGCATCTCAAACACCCGGCTCTCCGGCACCTCCAGCACATTGTCGTGCTGCGCGAAATCCAGCGCCCCCGTGTCCGTCCACGATTGCGTGAACACCCGCTTCATCCCCTTGTTGAAATCCACCACCACCCGCTCCCCGTCATGCTTCACGATCGGAAAGCTCGCCAGCAGCCGGCGCGCCGGCAGGTCCGTCGTCACCACCAGCCCCTTGGTGGACTCATACATGTCCACCCCGTCCGGGTACAGCTCGAACGACACGATCTTGCCCGCCAGCCCGTGGCTCGTGGGCGAATGGCCCTGCGGGATGATCGACGCGCTGAACAGGTAATCCTTGCCCAGGCCCGACCGGGGGATGGCCAGATAGAACTGGTCGGCCACCTGGAGCGCCGGGGCCGGGGTTGCGGGTTTATCGGCGGCCGGCAGCGAAGCCGCCGCGCCCAACAGCAGCATCGCGATGGCGAGCTGCCGGACAATCGGGAAACGGGATTGAGACATCCTGAAAAAATGCCGTTCCCCGCCGCGCCGGGCAAGTTCAAATCCCACCCCAAATCGGGGGAGTCGGTCATTGCGGACGGCCGCCATGACGGCCGGACTTGGTGGGGCGAGCGTACTCGCGAGCCGCGCCTTGCGGCGGTTCAGTCCTGGCGGACGGCCACCAGTCCGTGCCGGACGGGCCACCATGAGGAAGGTTTGGTAGGCCGGTGCTGCTGCTGCACCGCCTCGGTATTGGGGCTTAATGGCAGGTCAGCCCTACCGGGAAAGGTGCCCGTCCGGAAGGACCGATCCATCAATCCAGCGCCTTCCCATTTTACCGCTTCACGCTTGCCGGACCCAAGCGCGCCCCTTGGGTGCGTCCGTGATCCGTCTGATTGTCGTAGGCCGTCTCCCGCGCCCTGAACTCCTTGAGAATCTTTTCGCAATCCGCATCCACGCGGGGGCCGAGCGCCGCCTTGGTCGCCGTCTGCCAGTTGGTGGTGCCGGCCAGCTTGAGCATGGCCTTGGCCGCCGCCCGGCCGATCTCGGCGTGGCCCGCTTCGTGTCGCCGGGTCGCCGCCAGGTAACGCTCCCATTCTGCCCGGAGCGCCGTCGGCGCCGTCGCCTCATCCGTCCATTGGGGCAGGGTATAGGTCACCTTCAGCCGGGCTGCGAATGAGCGCAGCCCCCACTCGTTGGACCGCGTCTGGAATTCGTACTGCCAGTTGATGAACCATTCCGTGTAGGCGTTTTGGCTGAACGGCCGCTGCGCCCGCATGGCCGAAAGCAGTGCGTCCGTGCTGTGGCCCGTCACCTGATAATAGTTCGTGCGGACGACCTCTGGCAGGTCGTCCCCGGCCAGCAGGCTGAAAACCGGGGCCAGCCACAGCGCCGCCACCGCCAGCCGCCGCGCCATCAGGATGAGGCCAGGCTTGATGATGCGCCGAACAATGCCGGTCACACCCCCGGCCCGGCAAGCGCAAAGCTGAGTCAGGCGCTTAAATCGTTTGATTCCTCCGACCCGCGTGTTTTGTAACCCTTTGCAAAATCCCTGGAGCGGCAATCTATGAGTGCCGAAGGATGATGATTCTTGGCCACAACCATTGTGGAATCTGGAGGAGGGGTGGGGTGGGGCTCGGCAACGATTTATCCTGTTGCCGATGTGAACGGATTGATAGCATTGAGCCATGACGTCGGCATCCCAGACGATTGGATATCTCCAAGCCGTGGGCGGGCGACTTGTTTTTGTGGCCGGCCTGTTGCTGGGCGCGTCGGTCCTGGCGCCTGCTGCTGAACAAGCGATGACGCCGGAATTTCTTCTTCAAAGCTGGGACGTTACGCATGGCTTGCCCTCTGGAAAAATTCAAGCGGTGGCACAGACTCCGGAAGGCTATTGGTGGATCGCCAGCAGCAATGGGCTGATCCAGTTCGATGGCGTCCGCTTTGTCTGTTATAATACCAATAATGCTCCGGTGCTGAAGGACAGCTGGATCACCTGTCTGCTGGTCACCCGGGCGGGCGAGTTGTGGGCCGGGACGGGTGGCGGTTTTTTGACCCGTCGGCGCAACGGGGTTTTTGAGGCAGTGCCGCTGGGCTTGCCGGGGCGCAAAACAAAAATGAACGCCCTGGCTGAAGGGCCCGATGGCGCGGTATGGATTGGCACCGGGGCGTCAGGCGTGGCCCGCTGGCGCCAGACGGGTTGCGACTGGTTCACGGTGACCGATGCCAACAACATTAGCTGCAAGGATGTAACCCAGATCGTCGCCGATCGACAGGGCCGGCTTTGGGCGGTGGCGGATGAAAAGCTGGCCACCTTCGAGAACGGTGTTTGGAAAATCGCCTCCGGTATCGCTGCGTCAGGTCAGCGTCGCGTGATGTCTGTATCTCCCGCCCAAGACGGTGGCTTGTGGGTGGCGGCTTGTTCATTGCAAACGGGTTTGAGCGGGCGCGGGACGCAGGTGTTCAAGCTGGACCATGCGGGTTGGGCTGAACCGCACCCGCACTATCCATGGCAGCAGGATTCCGTGCTCACCCGTCCAGCCAGCCTCCTGGATGATCAGGCGGGGCATCTCTGGCTGACGCTTTTTGGCTTGGGGCCCTACGTCGTTGCCGACGGGGGGAAATGGCAGTCGGCGCTTGGCATGGCGGGTGCGAAATATTTTAAGCCGGCGCGAAATGCGGTTCTCGCCGCCGGTCGCGAAGGGGTTATTTGGGGTGGCGATACAAATCTTATCCTCATATCTGAAGCGGCCAGGCCATTGGTGGCGACCATCTCATTGCCTCCACCGGCCAAAGACGGTTTTGTTTTGACCGCCGTCTGCGTCCGTCGCGATGGCAGCGTCTGGATGGGCACGGATGGCTCGGGAGCTTATAGTTACCGGCCAGGCGAGATCTCCGAGGGCAATTTTGCCCAGAAACCGGATTCGTTTCAAAAGTATGTCAATGTCCTTTACGAGGACCGGCAAACCAACTTCTGGATGGGAACCTCGTCCGGGCTTTACCGGTGGGAAGAAGGATGTTTTCAAAAGGCATCCGGTCACCAAAACCTGGCGGTTCTTGAGGCTTTGGGAAAAGTAGTGTTATCCTTGAACGAAGATCAGCGGGGTAATTTATGGGTCGGCGCCGATGCCGGTATCGTGCGCGTGGGGCCGGACGGCGATAAACTGTTTGTCCCGACCGGGGCGGCCAACCATTTTGTAATCCGTGCGATTGAAGTCGACCGGGCGGGGCAAATCTGGGCGGCCGTCACCGGCCTCGGGCTCTGCCGGAAAAACGGCGAGCGGTTCGAACTCTGTCATCTGAGTCGGTGGGCCGGTGAAACAAATATTTGCGGCCTTCACGCGGACTCGGATGGCGCGTTATGGATCATCACTGACCGCATGGGTCTGGCCCGGGTCAAGGATGGTAAATTCACCTGGTGGACGGTGGCTGACGGATTGCCCGCAAAATATTTGTTCGGCCTTATCGAGGATGTGGAGGGCAACCTGTGGTTCAGTTCCGACAACGGCATCTTTGGCTGCCCCAAGGCCCGGCTGTTGTCCTACGAGCGCAATCTCAGTCCGCCGGTTTTGTTCTGGCATTTGACCGCGGCCGATGGACTGGACTCGCAGCAATGTTCCGGAGCCGGACAATCATCGGTGGCGCGCTCGCCCGACGGCCGCCTCTGGTTTTCCGACATGCACGCGCTGGCGGTGTTCGATCCGGCGCTCAAACAAAGACAGCAACCATTCACCATCGGCACCCGCTCGCCGGTCATCGAAGAAACCCTCGTGGATGGCGCCGTCCTGGCCCGGGACGCTGACGGCATTCTTCGTGTGATCTCCGGCCCGAAGAGCTACGAAATCCATTATACCTCGCCGGCGTATCGCTCGCCCGAACGGTTGGAATTTCGTTACCGGCTCAAAGGTATTGATGCCGGCTGGGTGGCCGCCGGGTCGCGGCGCACGGCGTATTACAGCCATCTGCCGGCGGGCCGCTATGTCTTTCAAGCACAGGTAGGCGGAGTTGACGGCATTTGGCATCCGGCGCACCAGGAATTGCAACTGGAAATCGTGCCGGTGCTGTGGGAGCGGCGCTGGGTGCGGGTCGCCGGTGCGCTGATCTTGCTGGCCGCCGTGGCCGCCACCGTCTGGAGCGTCTCGCGGACGCGGATGCGCCGGAAACTGGCAATCCTGGAACGGCAGCGCGCCTTGGAGCAGGAACGCTCGCGCATCGCCCGCGACATGCACGATGAAATCGGCGCCCGGCTCACCCAGATCTCGCTGTTGAGCGCGTTGGCCAATGACAGCGCCGGGAACGCCGCCGAGGTGCAAACCCAAACCAAAAAAATATCCGGCGTGGCTCGCAACCTTACCAGTTCGCTGGACGAAATGGTTTGGGCCTTGCGTCCGCAAAATGACAATCTGGAAAGTTTGGTGGACTACTTGAGCGAGTCATTGCGGGATTTGTGCGAAGGCTCGCCCGTGCGCTACTGGTTCTCCGGCCCGACGGTCGTGCCTGCGGTCGAGATTCCGGCAAATGTGCGCCACAATGTTCTGCTGGGCTGCTCCGAGGTGGTGAACAACGTCTTGAAACATTCCGGCGCGAACGCGGTGCGCGTGCGCGTGCAAATCGAGCCGCGGTTGCTGGCAATCGAAATCGCGGACAACGGCACGGGTTTCGACGTGGCCAAGGGCGAAGCCAAACGTAGCGGACTGGTTCACATCCGGCAGCGGTTGGAAGAAATCGGCGGAAGTTGCGTCTGTAAAAGCGTTCCCGGCGAAGGAACTCAATTCGCGTTCACGGTGCCAATCGGGGCGGGCCTGGCAGCGGCGGCGGGGAAAACAATTTGATGAGCCTCCATCACCCGGAAATGTTTTGGAACGCAAATATCAGCTCAAGAATTACGGCTGGCGGGCTTTGCCGGCATACCCAGTTCACGGCATGTTCAAACTCCAGTCGAATGGTTTAACATGAAGCGGAAAAATATAAAAATGCTCGCCGCCCCACCACTTGAACCAATGACCGCCGTGTCGTCGCCCCTGATCTCGGTTGCGATTGTTGAAGACGACGAGGGCATCCGTGAAAGCCTCGCCGCGTTTCTCGGCCGGGCCAGGGGCGTGCGTTGCACCGCCGTCTACTCCAACGCCGAGGACGCGCTGCGCGAGTTTAAAATTCAGACGCCGGACGTGGTGTTGATGGACATCAACCTGCCTGGCATGTCCGGCATTGACGCCACGCGCGAACTTAAGCAACTCCGGCCGGATGCGCGTATCCTGATGCTCACGGTTTATGAGGACAACAAGGCCCTTTTTGATTCGCTGAAAGCGGGCGCGTGCGGCTATCTGCTCAAGCGCACCGCTTCCGACAAAATTGTGGCGGCCATCCGCGAGGCGCGTGAGGGCGGGATGCCGCTGACCCCGCGCATGGCGTCCAAGGTGGCCGCCTATTTTCAGAATAAGGACACGGTGGGCGGCGAACTCGACAAGTTGTCACAGCGCGAACGCCGGACGCTGGAGCTTTTGTCGGAGGGGTTTCTTTACAAGGAGATTGCCGAAAAAATGGGCATCAGCTATCTGACCGTCCATCAATACACGAAGCACATTTACGAAAAGCTGCACGTTCACTCCCGCACCGAGGCTGTGGTGAAATATTTGAGACATTGATCCGCGGAGCGCGGCGAACATACCCAGTTCTGGGTATTCACAGTTTCCGGCGGCCGGTGCTATAGTTTTTTGCAATGAAACTAAACATGCTCATCTGTCCGGCCTTGTGCGCGCTCGCGCTGGGTTTCGACAACGTCGCCCCCGCCCAGGAGGTTTTCCATCTGAACTGGATTGAGTCCGGCATTCGCGACACGGTCACGGCCTTCCGTCCGCATGCGTTCGGGATGGCGCCGACCGCCCCGGCCGGCATCAAGCAAGCCCCGCCCGGCTTGAAAGATCCGATTTACGGCTCCTTTGAAATCGGACCGGACGACGCGCCTAGAACCATCGGCGTCATTTTCGACATCACGGCGGACGGCGTGCAGCATCTGTATTTGGATGGCAACGGCAATGGCGATTATACCGACGATCCCCCGGCTGTCTGGACCTCAAAAACCTACCAGACCCCGGATGGCGACGAGAAGCTGGCGTGGAGCGGTTCCGGCATGGTGGTCATTCCCTTTGCCAGCGGCCTCAAGCATGGGAAAATTTGTTTTTATTGCAACTCGGGACCGTCGCCCAATCCGGAATTTCGCAAGATCATGTTCTATTACGCGGATTATGGACTGGCGGGCAAGGTCAAGATTGATGGCCAGCCCGTCGGCTTTGCGATGGTGGATGCCGGCTGCCGTGGCAATTTTCGGCTCTCCAGTGACACCATGTTGTGCCCCACAATCTGGCTGGATTTGCCGTCCCCCAATCCGCGGGGCAAGGGAAGGTCTTATCCGGCCCAGCGCGCGTTTCAAGTGGATGGCAAATGGTGGGCGATGACCAATATCACCACCGACGGGGATTTTCAGATCGTCGCCTCGTCCAAGCCGCCGGAACCAAAGCCCGTCGATCAATCCACCGGGCCGGATTTAAGCCCCGGCCACCAGGCTCCGGCGTTCACCGGCACCCTGCTTGACGGCAAGCCGGTGAAATTTCCGGAAGACTACAAGGGTAAAATCGTGCTCGTGGATTTCTGGGCCACCTGGTGTGGGCCCTGTGTGGCGGAGATTCCGAATGTGGTGAAGGCTTACGGCAAATATCATGACCAGGGTCTGGAGGTTCTCGGGGTCAGCCTTGACCGCGAAGACTCGGCAAAAAAAGTGGCGGCGTTCACGGTGAAGCGGGAGATGCCCTGGCCGCAGGTTTATGATGGCAAGTTTTGGGGTGCGGCCGTCGCGAAGCTTTACGGCATCCAAAGCATTCCCCACATGATGCTCGTGGATGGCGACACCGGGAAGATTTTGGCTGATAAAACCATCCGCGGGGAGGGGCTCGCGCCCGCCATCGCGGAAGCCTTGGCGAAAAAGCACGCGAAATAGCCGGGGAAATCCCGGCGCAACCACTGGCAAAAATATTTGGGTATGAAAACAAAACTGTACCGTCAGCAAAAGTTGCCCGGTCAGGTCCGGCGGGCGTTCACCCTCATTGAACTCCTGGTGGTCATTGCCATCATCGCCATTCTGGCCGCGATGCTGTTGCCCGCGCTGGCCGGCGCCAAACGGAAGGCGAAGGACATCAATTGCACCAGCAACCTCAAGCAGTTCGTCCTGGCCTTGAATATTTACAACACCGATTATGCCGCGCTGATCAGCAATGCCGATCCCAATTCGACGATGGTCGGGGCCTTGTGGATGCCCCGGCTGGAGACCAATTACAACATCAGTATCACGGCGCGCTGCTGCCCCTTTACGCCGCCGGTGGTGCCGGGAACCAGTTGGGTTTGTAAAAACCCGAAGGATACCAGCGGTGCGTTTGCCTGCTTCGGCACGGCGGTGAATACTTGGAGCATGTTGCCTTATGGGCCGGACATGCAGTCAGGATATGGCATAAACAATTGGATAACCTCCGGCTTCAGCTCGCCCTATGATCCCAACCGCGCCAGTTATTTTCAAAAACAATCCGCCATCATGAACCCTTCCTCAACCCCGTATTTCGCGGATTCTAGTTATGCCGTCTTCGGCTGCTACACGAGCGACACGCTTCCCACCGACCTGTTGAATGGATCAGGCCCGTCACAATATGGGTTGGGCCGGATTGCCATCGCCCGGCATGGTGTTCCCAGCGCCCCGCAGAGTGTCGATCCCAGCGGCCCGGTTCCTGGCCGGATCAACCTGGGCTTGACGGACGGCCACGTTGAGTCGTCCAAGCTGGACAAGCTGTTGTTCGGGTATTCCTGGTCCAAATCGTGGCCTAACTAATGACGGGATCTGCGGCTCCCAATGTGATTTGAAATAATCGGTGGATTTGCGCGCGTCCATGAGATGTTTATCCCGTGTCATTTTTGTCGCCGTGAGTACTCCGGCCGGCGGCGGCGGGGATTATGACCTCCGGGAAACGGTTAAACCATCGCCGTCAATCTCCGCCCGCCGCGACTGAAAGCCTGATTCAAGACATACCCAGAACTGGGTATGGTCGGATTTAAATATGCTGGCAGAATAACTTGCGGTTCGAATTAGAACTCATTTGCCGAAACCTGAAAACCACCATAAAAATGAAAACCAACCACACCTATAACGGAATGCTTCGTGCGTTCATCCTGCCGGTATTGTTGCTGGCCATGATTGTTCTCGTCACCCCGGCCGCTTCCGCCGCTTCCCTCACTTTTAACGCTCCCGCTAACTGTTCCGGGACCAATGACATCAAGCCGGGCAACGGTGTTCAATTGGCGGCCTATGCCTGGGGAGCGGGCGGGTCTGCGATTAACGGCGTCACTTGGACCACGGCCACTTCGCAGACCAGTCCGGGTGCCGCCGTCGGCTTGTCCGGGTTCAATGCGAATAGCGCCACCATTTATACTGCCGGGGCGGCGCCGTTCAATGCGATGCCTGCGACCTACTCGAATCTGCTTCGGGGCGCGGTATATAATTCTTCGGCGGGCACGGCCGGAACGGTGACGCTTTCCAACCTGACGGTGAACCACCGCTATTTCGTCCAGCTCTGGGCCAGCGACCCGCGCGCGGCGGGTGCGAACAGTGTGGAAAACGTCAGTTCCGGCGGCGGCCCGGCGGTGACGCTGAACTACAACTCGACCCATGCCGCCGGTGGCGTGGGGCAATTCACCTATGCGACGTTCACGGCGGACGCCGCCACGCAGGCGGTCACGCTGGACGGCACGGTTGCCAATGGCCAGCTGCAATTGAATGCCCTGCAATTGCGCGACATCACTGGCGTCTGGAGCGGCCAGACCAGCGGCAGCTGGACGGATCCGGATGCCAGCACTTTGAATTTTAGCGGGGTGAACTATAACACGGTAAAGGCATACGCCACCAACGTCTATTTCGGCGACCTGGATGCTTTTGGGAATGCCGTTAATGCGAGCGTCACGGTGGGTGCCGGCGGCGTGACGGCGGCCAACGTGGTTTTCAACAATAAGGCGGTTAATTACACCTTCGCTTCGGCTGATGCCAGCGGCTTGAAAGGAGCCGGCGGCGTTACGCTCAGCGGCACCAGCAATGTTACTTTCAATGGCGCTAACACCTACACCGGCCCCACCCTCCTCAATAGCGGCACCCTCATTTTGGGCAGCGCCGGCGCTCTTGGCGGCAGCACGAACATCGCCTTGAACGGCGGTTCCCTGAACACGCTGGCCGCGACTCTCACCCTTGGTTCCAGCCAGACCCTGCAAGGTTCCGGCGCGGTCAATGGCAGCCTCATTGCGGGTTCCGGTTCAGCCATCATCCCCGGCGGCGGCGCTGGCAGCGCCGGCACGCTCAGTTTTTCCAACAACCTGACCCTCAACGGCCAGGCCATCACCTTTGACATGCCATTGACGCCCACCAACGGAGCCGGTGACAAGATCGCCATTGGCGGAACCTTGTCCCTGAACGGTAACTCGGTCATCACCCTGAATACATCCATTTATGGATTCCTGGCCAACGGCACCTACACGCTCATCACCTATGCGTCAACGAACAGCGGCAATACGGGAAGCTTTACGCTCAGCGGCAGTGACCCCGGCATCAGCCTCAACAACAACGCCACGAGCGTGACGATCACCGTCACCGGTCATTCCGGAACCAGCCTCTGGGTCGGGAGCGGTGCTCCCGGCACCAACTGGACCGTCGCGGCCAACTGGTATCCCGGCCTCCCCGGCAGCGGCGATAATCTCATCATCAACGACAGCACTCCCAGCGCCAACCTCTTTTTGGACGACGGGCCGCATACCATTGGCGCGTTGCGGCTTGGCTTGACGGGAACTCGAACCACGGCCTTTACGGTTTTTTCCATCACGAACGCCAATTATGCCACCAATCCCAATTGGAACACGTTGACCATAACCAATGGGCTGGTGGTTTCCAATGCCGCCTCGATCGCCCTCACGATCAAAACCCCGGTCACGGTTCAAGGTGACCAGACTTGGACGGTGAATTCCACTGCCGCCAATGCCGGCACCACCACGTTGTTCCGGGGTGTGCAGCTTACCACCCCTGCCTACCTGACCAATACCATGACCCTGAATGGCACCTTGTACAAGGCCGGTTTGGGCATGTTGGATATCAGCCAGTCGGTCAACATTGGCAATGGCAATATCGTGGTGCAGCAAGGGTCGCTGGCCTTGGTGTCGAACAGCCCCACTTTCCCGCCTCTGACGATTGGCGGCACCGGTTCGATTATCGTCAGCAATGGGGCCACGCTTCATCTGGCGGTTGGCGATCCCGGCAGTTTCAACGTCACCAAGTCCGTTGTGTTAAGCAATGGTGCAAACCTTAACTTCGGCTTCAACGGGTCCCTCAGTTACGGCCTGGCCACCACCCCGGTTCAATGGAATGGAACAAATTATCTGAACTGGAATTCATCGACTTCTGGCAACATCGTTTTCAGCAATGCCTGGACGGGAAGCGGCCTCATCAACTGGACCAACACGCAGCTGACTGGCGCCTATTGTGCCTTGGGCCTGGCCGGAGATAATTCACAGTTCTATGGTAAAATGAACTGTGTCTGTCGCAGTTCCAGTTCCACCCCGTCCTCCCTGCGTTTCCAAAGCGACAACTCCGGCAGCACCAATGCGGAATGGTCCATCAATGATCCCACCTCGGCATTCGTGATTTTTGCGGCTTTTGGAAATTTTCCGACCAATATTCAGCTGGGTGCCTTGAGCGGCACCAGCGGCAAAATCAATAATGCCACCGGTAACGGGCACTTTGCTTCTTTTACCATTGGCGCCTTGAACAAGAGCACCACCTGCGGTGCCTACATCACTGATGGCGGCGGGAGTCCCGCCAGTTACCTGGGCCTGGTCAAGGTGGGCGCGGGCACGCTGACGTTGACCAGCACCAACAGCTACACCGGCGGCACGATCATCAACAACGGCGCCGTCGCGTCCCTCTGCGCCACCGGCTCCGGCATCGGCAACGGCCCGGTGGATGTCAAGAACGGCGCCACCTTCAGCGGCATCGGCCTGTCCGCCAGCAGCGCTGTCACCGTCGAGGCCGGCGGCACGTTGGTTACTCCCGGGGGCACGCCCTTGATGCTGAACTCCTTGACTCTGGGCACCAACAGCACCGATTTGAATGACGTGACCACCACCGCCATCAACGCCGGTGCGGGCGGGCAGATTGACGCCGGAAACAGCCTGATCGTCAATGGCACCAATATCATCAATATCACCGGCACCGCCTCTGGGCTGGCCTTGACGACCTACGACCTCATCAAATACGAAAGCAGTGTCGGCGGCATCAACGGCACCGGCTTCTCCGGCTTCAAGCTGGGCACCTTGCCGTCGCAGGTGGTTGCCACCCTTCAGGATTCCGGCACCGCCATTCAGCTGGCTGTCACCTCCACCAACGCGCCGGTGACGTATTCCACCAATCTAACCACCTCCGTTTCCGCCGGCATCCTGACTTTGAGCTGGCCGGCCGCCACGCACACCGGCTGGATCTTGCAGGCCCAGACCAATAGTCTCGCCTCCGGCCTTGGCACCAACTGGTTCCCGGTGAGCGGTTCTACCACCACCAATAAGGCAAGCATCCCGCTGGATCAGGCCCAGCCCGCGGTGTTCTACCGTCTGGCCAGCCCCTACAACCCCTGAGCGGTCGGCAATTATGAATTGAACCATCGCGTTTCCGCCATCCGGAGCGCTTTCACGCTGATTGAGATTCTGATGGCGATCGCCATGATCGCCATCCTGTCCGCGAAGTTGTTGCCGGCTTTCGCCCGGGCGAAGGAGTCCGCGATGCGGACGGTCTGTAAGTCCAATATGCGCCAAGTCAGCTTGGGCGCCATCATGCATGCAAGGGAACGAAATGAGGCCTTTCCGGGCGATCAATGGGCTTCGGCTGGCCCTGCTGATGCTGGCCTGACTGGTCGTCACCGGCCAGGAGGCTGAAAACCGGGGCCGGCCGCCGCGCCGTCGGGATGAGGCAAGGCTTGATGATGCGTCGAACAATGCCGGTCACACCCCCCGGCCCGGCAAGCGCAAAGCTGAGTCAGGCGCATAAATCGTTTGATTCCTCCGACCCGCGTCACTTATGCCCCCTGCAAAACCACTGTAGCGGCGCTCTATGAGCGCCGAAGACCGTTCAGATTACCGGTCCGTGGTCTGTAGTCCGTGGTCTCGCATTTGCTGCCAACTGCCAACTGACGACTGCCAACTCATTATATTTCCGCTTTCCTCCCGTTCCCCCCTCAACTCAAAATTCATAACTCATTATTGTTTTACCGCCCCCTTGGTGCCTTGGTGGTTGGTTTCCGCTTTCCGCCTTCCGCTTTTCCCGTTCACTCTTCCACCGGAACGACGAGGCAAATCGGAAAACGGAGAATGAATCCTGAAAGGATTCGATCTATCAGCCCAAGGTTGCGCGGGCTGCGCTACCTTGGGTCCAAACCCCGATGTTTTCTCCTACCCTGAAGGAGTTGGATGGCTTTAGCTATTTCCGGGCATGCGAAGGCCGTTTTAATCAAAATATAGCTGGACACGCCCGCTGAACGGGACTAGACCAGCCTTCAGGAAATGTGATAAGCCACAATGTCAGAGCGCGTGAAGCGTTCGACTCATTGTTAAGCGGCAGTGTGAGATGCCCTGGTTTTAAAGGTTCGGGCGCACACTCGCCGCTGAACCGCAAACATTGAAAAACCATGGACTCACCCCTGCCAATCAACAAACTGGATCAGGCCATTCTCGCCCTGCAACGCAGCCGGTCCAACTTTCCGGATTTGTGCCGCAGCCTCTGCCAAGGCGAACTGTTTCTCCTGATTCGCTATCAGCCCGATTTGGTGGATGCCGCCGTGGAGCTCAAGAATGGCGCCCCCTTTCCGTTCGCGCGCTTCCAAAACGAGAAGGGAGAATCCGTGGCTGCCTTTACCTCCGTGGAACGCGCCCAGGAAGGCCTGGCCAAAGGCAAGGTGCCAGACATGCAATACGTCATCGGCTCCATGCCTGCCCTGCAAGCATTGGAAGTGATTGGGAAGATGAAATTCTCCATGACCTTGAACAAAGGCTGTGCCACCGGCGAAGTCCTCCTGCCGCCCGATTTGCTCCGCCATCTGGCCGACGGCACTGCGCTCAAACCGCTGCCCGCTTCCGGCCAGGTGGAGAACATCACGCTCAAGATCATGGACCCCGCCAATTATCCCACGCAGGTGGTGCAGGACTCCTTTGAATTGTTCCGCCGGCACGCGGCCTTCCGGGCGGCGTGGATATTCACGCGCAGCGACACGCCGAAAGCCTATTACCTGGTTTTGGTCATGCATCCGCGCGATGCCGCCTTGTTCCATGACTTCAACCTGGTGGCGGCATCGGCCGCCGGCAAAAAACATCCGGTTCACGCGCAACTGGCGGATGAAAACGATGCGGGACAAATTTCCGTTTTGTTCAACGCCGGCCGGCCGTTTTACCAGGCGGTGGATTACCAGCCGCCCGCCGCGCCGCCGGCCGCCCCCGCAACCGAGTGATGGCCGGATTGGGGCGCAGACGGAAATTGACGACCCGGATTTTCCGGCGCACACTCGCGAGCATGTCCAAAGTGACGGTGAAATCACGGACCCGCCGGCCGCGCCAAGTCCAGCCGGCAGTTCGCTGGCGCCCGAGTTTTGCCAAGGCGTTGCACCAGCTCATCGGGGGGGAACGTGCAGGCCTGGCGACAGCGGCGCGGGCTGACGCTCGGCCAATTGGGTCAGCGCGCCAGCGTCTCGCCGAACACCATTGCCCGCATCGAGCGGGGCGAGGTCAATCCGAACCTCAACACCCTGGAGAAGATTGCCCGCGGCCTGGGCATCAAGGGGTCCGCCCTGTGGCAAGGTGACAAAGCGCTGGACAAAAAATACTTGTGCGGAACCCGGATCCAGCTCTCAAAACGGAAGGCGGAAAGCAAAAATGAAAGCGGAAGGCGGAAAGTGCGTGCCGCACGGGCCATGGCTGGCCGCAAAAAGGCGCAGCAGACGCAAAAGACAAACGGAACGCGGAAAGCGACGTTTGACGGGATGATGCCCCTGACAAGTTGGTCCGCAGATTGCACCGATGGACGCCGATTATAATCCTGATTTATTGCCGGCGGGGCGGGAGGGCGCTATCATGGCCGCACCATCGCCGATTATGAATCAGCCAGCCAAGACGCCACACATCAGCCGGATTGACCAGCCGACGCACCGCACGCACGGGTTTTTTCTGCGGGTGTCCCGGGACGGGCACATTTATTCCGCATTCTTTGCCGACCAAACCTACGGCGGCCGGGAGCAGGCGCTGGCGGCGGCCCAAGCGCAGCGCGGGAAGCTGCTGAACATCCTGGGTCTGCCCGCCCAGAGATCGCGCCGCTTATGGGCGGAGCTGCCGCGGCGCCGGGGCCGGTCGGGCATTGTCGGGGTGCAGCGGGTGATTGACCGCAAGAGCAAGCCGTGGCGGAAATATTGGCGGGCCACCTGGAGTCCCCGGCCCGGCGTGGTGCGCAAACAGCAATTCTCCATCCGCGAACACGGTGAGGAACGCGCCAAGCAACTGGCCCTGCGCGCCCGGCGCGCGGGCCTGCGGAGCATGGTGGATTAACCGCGCCACCGGCGGAGGGGAAAGCGGAAATTTGAAATTTGAAATTCGCAATTGGAAATTGGCAATGGGTCCGGGGGACTAAGGCGCGGGATGCTCCACCCACTGGCGGTGTTCGTGGGCCAAGCCATCGGCCAGGTCGTCTAGACAGTCCCGGGGAATATAGAGGTTGAACGCGGGGACGATTTTACTGGGATTGTCCTCGAGAGCCGTGAAGAGCAGCAGGAAGTCGCCATCGATGGCGAACCGCACCTCCTGGGCACCATAATGGCCCACCACCAACGATTTCGACTCGGCGGCCAGGTCTGGATCGCCGCGGTATTGGAAGAGCACGGCCAGCCATTGGGCCAGCCGTTCGGGGCGGTCCACCTGGAAGATGAGCTGGGCCAGCTCATACCCCACGAGCAACAGCGCCGGTGCCGGGCCGGACTGGGGCTCGAGCATCATCACATTCACTTCCTGGTTCATAAAATCATCAACCCGGGCCGGCCTTGAGGCCGAAGAGCATTTCCGCCAGCGGCCGGTCCGGGTCGTGATTGAAGTAAACGGCTTGTTCCGTGAGCGTGGAATACAGACTCAGCCGGGTGCCCAGGTCGTATTCCGGCGCGGTTTCCTCGGCGGTGGTTTGCAGGGTGTCGGCGTCCTCCTCGTCCTCGGGCGTCCCGGCGGGCGCGGGCGGTTCGGGCGCGGCGGGAGTGCCCAGCTCCTGTTCGAGGCGGTGGCGGTATTTGCGTTCGAGAAATTTACGGTGCTCGCGCTGGCGCTCGCGGTCGGATTCCCATTCCGCGCGTTCCTTCTCGGCGTTGAATTCCTCGTCGTCGTCGGCGTAGATCTGGTCCAGGTCGCGCTCATATTGTTCCAAGCTGTCCACGATGAACATGATTTTCCAGGGATGACGCGCGGCGGCGATGAGTTCGCGCAGGCATTGGGCGATTTCCGGCACGCGGTCAATGTCCTCGGGCCGGCCGACGGTGATCATGTCGTAGCCGACGTTCAGGCCGTGCAGGGGAAATTGGCAGCCGCCCTCGCCGAGCAGGCGGCGGAGACGGCGGTTGGCCTCGCGCACGAACCAGCGGGCTTCGGATTTGGCCATTTCGTCGTCATCGCCCCAGTTGCGGGGTGCGGCGGTGCTGGTTTCCTCGGTCGTGGGTTCGCCTTTTTTCGAATCGCGCTGGAGGAGCCGGAGCGGGGCGAGCGGTCGGGGTTGCGGCAGGGCGAAATCGTCGCTCCACGGAGTGAACATGGCGTTGAGCGAGGCGAGTTCCGGCGGGACGATGTGGGAAATCTCCATGACCGCCTCATGCAGGCGCGGCGCATCGGCCAGCGGCGTGAAATCCGGCGGCACCTCGTGGCGCACGGTGAGGCGGCGGAGGTTGGGCAGTTTGGCCAGCGGCGCCAGCGTCTCGTAGTCGCCGCCGCTGAGGGTCAGGTGGGTCAGCTCCTTTAATTCCGCGAGCGGCGTCAGGTCGGTGAAATAGCCATAGACCACGAGGTTCAGCAGTTTGGGGTAGCGCCCGAGACCGTGCAGTTCGGTGGTGTTTTCCAGATGCAGCCGGCGAAGTTCGGGCATCTCCGGCAGGTCGGCGACGCGGCGGATCGGAATGGCATGGCCGCAGCCGTGGTGAACTTCCAGATGGCGGAGCTGCGGCAGCCGGGGAATATCGCAAAAAGCGAGAATGTTGCCGTGGAAATGCAGTTCGCGGAGTTCGCCGAGGTTTTCCAGCCCGCGCAAATCCGGCCACGGCGTGCCGAAATAGAGCCGCGCCGATTTCAGCCGCGTGAGCCGGCCCAGCACGCGGAGATCGCGGACGACCTTATCACCCCAGACGTGGAGCGTGGTGAGGGCGGTTTGAAACTGGAACGGCGACCAGTCGCGGATTTCCGTCTTCCGCAATTCGATGGTTTCCAGCGGCGGACAGAAACGGAGAAACGACAAATCGCGCAACGGCCGGTCATCACTAAAGGACAGGCTGAACTGTTTCAACTCCGGCAGCACCTCCGCCGCATGTTCGGCGTCGGTGCGGGAGTAGGCCGGTTGGTGCGCGGGGTCGAGCGAACGTTCCTTGAGGCGCAGCCGTTCCGCCTCGTAGTTGGCCTCCACCTTGAGGCCATGCTTCTGACGCCACAGGCCGAGAGTGTGTTCGATGAGCAGTTCGGCCCCGAAGCGTTCTTCCAGTGTCCGGCGCGGATTGCAGGCCCAGTCCGCGAAGCTATCTGATGCAGCGGTCATGCCCGGCATATTGCGCCGAAACGGAAATTTCGTCAACGGCGGGCCGCACGGGCCATGGCTGGCCGCAAAAATGCGCAGAAGACGCAAAAGAAAAACGGAAGGCGGAAAGCGGAAAGCGGAAACTTGAAATTTGAAATGCAGACGGCAATTGACGCGGAAAAAATTCGGGCGCAAAATCGCGCTAATCCAGCCATGAAACCTGCCAGCGCCGCCGCCAAAGCGTGGGAGCGGATGTTCAAGATTCTGCGGCTCTTTTGCCGCACGCACGGGCATGGCAATGTGCCGCCCAATCCCGCGCCGGACAGCCTGAGTCGCTGGCTGGCGGAACAGCTCCAGCTCCAACTGGCCGGGCAGCTCCCGTCCGAGGCGTTCCGGCGGCTGGATGCCCTGGGCATTTTTCCCGAAAGCAACAAACCCGGCCGGGCGGCGACGGAAGCGGAAAACGAGCGGCGCTGGGAAAAGAAATTCAAACAACTGCTCGCCTTCAAAACGAAATTCGGCCATCCCCATGTGCCCGCCACCTGGAAGCGCGATCCGTCGCTGGGCCATTGGATCTCCATGCAGCGCCAACGACACCGGCAGGGTCGTTTGAGGTAAAGGCATCTCGGGCCGTCGATGGCGAAAGTTCCGAGCCACTCTATGTCAAAGCGTTGGCCTATCAGGACAAACACAGCTTTTGGATGAACTTTCAGCAGATCAAACCGGCACATTGCGACGTGTTCGTCTGGGTGGCCGTTTGGCGGGATGTGATCAAGTATTGGGTGCTTGCCTCAAAGGAGGTTGAGAAAAATAAGTTTTACTCGAAAGGCCAGCATCGCGGAAATGTCGGCGAAGGACAATTGCACTTGAGGGATGACAATATCGCCGAATTCCAAGTTTACGAAGTGAAGCCCAACGAGTTGAAAGCTGCCATCACACGAGCCTACGAACGTCAGGTAGGCAAAGGCGACCTGAAAACTGGCAAGTAATTGTGTGGAAAGTTGCTCAACGTGGCCAGCGGCGGGGTGGTGTTCACCACGATTCAGAAATTCTTTCCCGATGAAAAAGGCGGCAAGCATCCGTTGCTTTCCGACCGGCGCAACATCGTCGTCATCGCCGATGAAGCGCACCGCAGCCAATACGATTTCATTGACGGCTTCGCCAAGCACATGCGCGATGCGCTGCCCAAGGCGTCGTTCATCGGCTTCACCGGCACGCCGATTGAAAGCGGCGACAAGAACACGCAGGCCGTGTTCGGCGATTTGGCTTCCCAAGCCCGCCACCAGTTAGTTTCCCAGCATTACCATTCGCGCTGTCGCGCGCCGTGGTCATTGACGTTTACGACATCCTGCAATCGAAGGAAGACAAGGCCACCGTGCCGATTTATTACGAGGCGCGGCTGGCGAAGATTGATTTGAAGCCGGAGGAGCGTCCGAAGATTGACCCGAACTTTGACGAGGTGACGGAGGATGCGGAGGCGACCGTCAAAGAAAGTCTGCGCCGGAAGTGGGCGCAACTGGAAGCAATGGTCGGGACGGATAAACGCATCGCGCTTGTGGCGGAGGATTTGGTGAAGCATTGGGAGGCGCGTTACGACGCGATGGAATCGCAATGACCACTCCACCCACCGGGGACTGGCGACGCCGCGCGCCTTCTGGTAGGATGGCGGCTGCTTTAACCGCCCCATGCCATGAAGTCCGTGACCATTGCCGCCCAAAAATGGGAGAGGATGTTCAAAATCCTCCGCATCTTCTGGCGCACGCATGGTCATGCCGATGTGCCGCCCAATCCCGCGCCGGACAGCTTGAGCCACTGGCTGGCGGAACAGCGCCGCGCCTGGACGGCCGGCCGGCTCGACCAGCGGCAAAGCAAGCGGTTGGAATCCGTGGGAGCTCTTTTTCCATCCGGCTCCACGCGGGAGGAGCGTTACCACGAGGAATTGAACCGCCGCTTTGATGTCATGTTCCAAAAGCTCGTCGCGTTCAAACAGCGGCACGGTCATTGCGACGTGCGACCGGACGACGGCCATGATGGCCAACTGCGCGCCTGGGTGCTCAACCGCCGCCACGAATCCAGCGCGGGCAAACTCCGGGCGGACCGGCGGGAGCGGCTGGAAAAGATCGGTTTCCTCTGGCACAGCCGAAACCCGCAGTGGGACAACTGGGACCGCCATTTCAGCAAACTGGCGGCCTACAAGAAACGTTTTGGCCATTGCGACGTGCCCATGCGCTGGCCAAAAGATCGCGGCTTTTCTCATTGGGTCAGCAATCAACGCTGCTTTCGTCGGCAGGGCATTTTGTCACCGGAGCGCCGTGAGCGGCTGGACAAGCTCGGCTTCAGTTGGAACACGCGTTTTCGGTTGAATCAACCACCGAGGTCCTTTGCCCGGATGGTCAAGCAACTGAACGAGCTATGGGATCGCCGTTTTGCAGAGCTGGTCAAATTCAAAAAGGAGCATGGCCATTTTTGGGTTCCGCAGCACCAGCGGGCTAGGGCTTCACTGAACCGGTGGGTCATCAAACAGCGGGCCAATGCGCGCGCCGGTTTGCTGCCGGCGGAACATCGCGCCCGACTGGAAGGCATCGGCTTCCCGTGGCAAGCCGTCAACCCGAAGTGGGATCAGCGCTTCAAGGAACTGCAAGCCTACCGCCAGCGGTTCGGCCATTGCGATGTTCCCATGCGCTGGCCGGAAGACCCGCGCCTCGCCCGCTGGGTCAGTTGCCAGCGCTACTTCCGGCGGAAAGGGATTTTGTCGCCGGAGCGCATTGACCGGCTGGACCGGATGGGATTCAGTTGGGACAACCGATGGCGGCTTGAACAGACGCCCCACTCATACGCCGAGAAGGCCAGAGTGTTGAATGAAAACTGGGACCGGCGGTTCGCCGAACTGGCCAAATTCAAAAAGCAGCACGGCCATTGCCGCCTGCCCACGCAGGAGCCGCGTTGGGCCTTCCTCTACCTTTGGATTCTTCGTCAGCGAAAACAGGCACGCGCCGGCGTGATGCCGGCCCAACGCCGCGCCCGGCTGGAGCGCATCGGCTTTCCTTGGGAAGTCATCAATTCGGCCTGGGAACGGAAATTCGAGATGTTGCTGGCTTACCGCAAACGCTTTGGTCACTGCGCTCCGCCGGCAAAATGGCGGGAAAATCCGGCGCTGGGTTTGTGGGTGCATCATCAACGAGACCGCAAACGCCGCGGCGCCTTGCCAAAAGAACGCATTGCCCGCCTGAATGCCATCGGCTTTGAGTGGGGACGACCGCGCTCGATCAAGCGGGCGCACGACCGATGATGAAGTCGCGTTTTACGATGCGTTGGAAACAAACGATAGCGCCGTGAAAGTCCTCGGCGAGCCGACTTTGAAAAACATCGCCGCGAGTTGGTGTCGCACGTCCGCAAAAGCGTGACGATTGATTGGACATTGCGCGAAGCGGCGCAGGCGCAAATTCGCGTCCTCGTCCGCCGCATTCTCCGCAAATACGGCTATCCGCCGGACAAGCAGGAAAAGGCGACTCAAACAGTTTTGGAACAGGCGAAATTGCTCTGCGGCGACTGGGCGGAAGGCGTGTCTTGAACCGTCGCGCCGCTGGCGCGTTTAGCCGGCCCGCCGGCTCGATCCTTGAACCGGGCGGGCCGGCGCATTAAGCTCGCGCACACCATGAGAACATTCGTCGTCACCCTCGGCATCATTACCGCTCTGGTCGTCGGGTCGGCGGCATCCGTCGCCCGGGCGCAAACCAACGCCGGCGCAGGCTTTTTTACCGTGAAGGTGGATGCGCCGCAAAACGGCGAGATCAAAATCAATCCGCCCCTTCCCGAGAACCACCAGGTTCGCGCCGGCACCGTCCTCAAGATCAAAGCCACGCCCGCGCACGGCTACGCGCTCGACAGCGGGTATTATTGGTCGGCCGCCAAGTCCGGCATGTATTTCGAAACGCCCGCGCCGGAGTTCGAGGTCACGATTGACCAGAACAAAACCGTGGGCGCTTCGTTCATCGAGCAAAAGGCGCTGAAAGGGTTCAAGGTCATCAACAACGTGGTCTTCGCTCGCCCGGGGGTCAAAGCGCTGAAATACG
The DNA here is from genome assembly GCA_903917705.1 of uncultured Verrucomicrobia subdivision 3 bacterium. Lineage (GTDB taxonomy): Bacteria > Verrucomicrobiota > Verrucomicrobiia > Limisphaerales > UBA11358 > UBA11358. The sequence goes on from CAIXBQ010000060.1 coordinate 26,166, forward strand.
ATGTCTATTCGCCCAAGGGCGCGAAACAGCTTCCGGGCATCGTGATCATTCACGGCGGCGGCTGGTCGGTGAACTGCGAAGACGTGATGCGCGGCCTGGCCCGCGAACTTGTCCGCGGCGGCAGATACGTCGTGGCCAGCGTGGATTATCGCTGGCTGGGCACGCAGGACGGCGATCCCCAGCCGAATTCCATGGCGGACATCATGGACGATGTTTATGGCGCGATCGCTCACCTCCAGGAGCACGCCCAAGAATACGGGGCCGATCCCACCCGCCTGGCCGTGACGGGTGACAGCGCCGGCGGCCAGCTCAGCGCCGCCGCCATCAACCTCGCCGACCATATCGGTGACGGCGGTTTCGGCGTCCAGGAGGGCGTGTATGAATTCAAGCCCAGCTACCTGCCGGCGGGAAAAACCGCCGCGCAAGTGCGCACGGAAATTCTCCAGGCGCTCAAGGCCGCAGCGCCGAGTTACGGTATTTTTAGCAGCGCCGACTTGGGCGGCTGGGCGCGCCGGGGTGGCGCCGGCGGCGTATCCGAGGCCGCCATCAAAGCCATTTCGCCGCAGGACAACATTCCGAATATCAAGGACCGCGCGGTGCCGCAGTTTCTGTTGCGCGGCACCCGTGACACGCTCATTCAAAACAGCGTTGTCCAAGCCTACGCCGACGCCTTGATGGCCGCCGGCCAGTCCGTCACCTATGTTCAGGTGCCGGGCGCGGGTCATGCCTTTCTGGATTGGAAGCCCGACCGGCAGGTCAAGAAAACCTTCCAGCGATTTGGCCAGCCCTATGCCGCCAAGATGGAGGACTTTTTCAACAGCGTGTTCTATCCCTTGCCGACCAGCGCCGCGCCGTGACTTCGTCCCCGGCGTGGTCCAGGCGCGGATGGAAACGGCGCGCCGCCGGCGGGGGATTTGAAGAGGAAAACTCCCTTGCTCCGGAGCATGAGAAAGCATTTGAACTGCGTTGACCCTGACGGCAAATTAATCCGCATTGTTTATAAAAGGGTCGGTCCCGGTATTGGTTGACTGCGCTCTGGAAGACGATTAAACCGCAGCCATGCCCCGGCAGGTGCCGATTATCTTAAATTCTCTCATTCAGGTTTTGGTGGAGAATTCCGGCGGTTTGAAATAATTTGGGCCTGTGAAATTCCTTTCCCTCTTTGCCCTGGGCCTGCTGCTGGGGGCCGGGTGCGCTGTGGCGGATGTGGCCAAGGCCCGGCATTTCGACAACCTGGCGGTGGTGGGCGCGCCGCCGTTTGCGGAGCAGGTGGTTCAGGCTTTGACGCTGCTCCGGGCCAAGTCGCCGGCCGGTTACGCGGTGGTGACGAATTATGTGGGCGTCATCCAGCAGGACGAGCATAGCGGCATGCACGCGGAGCGCCAGCCGCCGGTCTTTCAGCTCAATGACCGGTCGGCGTTTTATTCCGTGACCTGGTGCGCGGGGGTGATCGCGCATGACGCCGTCCATTCCAAGCTGTATCACGAATACCGGTCGGCCCACGCCGGCCCGGTGCCGGACGATGTCTGGACGGGCCATGCGGCGGAACGGGTCTGCCTGGACCAGCAGTTGCGGGTGTTGAAGGAGATCGGCGCCCCGGCCCGGGAAATCGATTATTTCAAGACGCTCACGCCGGATTACGCGGATGTCCCCTACCAGAAACGGAACTGGTGATTGCGGACGGTCCTTGCGGCCAGTCCTTTCAGGTCTCCGGTCTCAAGTCTCATCCCTAAATTTTGGGTCCGTGGTCAGTGGTCCCGCATTTGCTGCCAACTGCCAACTGACGTCTGCCAACTCTTTATATTTCCGCTATGCCTCGATTGCCAGATTTCTGCTTTCTGCTTTCTACTTTCAAAATTTCAGCTTTGCTTTGGTGTTCTTGGTGCCTTGGTGGTTAAATTCCCGCCTCCCGCCCCGACTCAAAACTCAAAATTCAAAACTCACAATTGCTCGTGGTCCGTGGACCACAGTCCGTGTTGCCCGCGTTCGCTGCCAACTGCCAACTGACGACTGCCAACTCTTTATATTTCCGCTTTCCGCTTTCCGCCTTCCGCTTTTCTGGCTCATTCTTCCACCGGCACGACGAGCTGGTCCATGATGTAATCTTTCCGCTCGGGGGTGTTCTTGCCCATGTAGAAGTCGAAGATGGGCCCGGATTCGGCGCGCGGGGCGTATTCCACGCGGCTGGTCCGCATTTCCTTGCCGATGAACTGGGCGAATTCCTTGGGGCTGATCTCGCCGAGGCCCTTGAACCGGGTGATCTCGGGCTTGCCGCCCAGCTTGGCGGACGCGGCGTCGCGCTCGGCTTCGCTGTAGCAGTAGATGGTCTCGGCCTTGTTGCGCACGCGGAAGAGCGGGGTCTCGAGCACATGCACATGGCCGTCGTGGACGAGCGCCTCGAAGAACTTGAAGAAGTAGGTGATCATCAGGTTGCGGATGTGCATGCCGTCCACGTCGGCGTCGGTGGCGAGGATGACCTTGTCGTAGCGCAGGCCCTCGGTGTTGTCCTCCACGTTGAGGGACTGCATGAGGTTGTACATCTCGTCGTTCTTGTACATGACGTCGCGCTTGAGGTCCCAGACGTTGAGGGGCTTGCCCTTGAGCACGAAGACGGCCTGGTTGTTGACGTCGCGGCAGCTGGTGATGGAGCCGGCGGCGGACTGGCCCTCGCAGATGAAGACCATGGTGCCCTTGCCCTTTTCCTTCTTCTTGTCGAAATGGTTCTTGCAGTCCTTGAGCTGGGGGATGCGCAGGGTGATGGCCTTGGCGCGCTCGCGGGCGAGCTTCTTGACGTTCTGGAGCTCCTTGCGCAGGTCCTGGGTGTCCTTGACCTTGGCCATGATGGTCTCGGCGATCTGCTTGTTGCGCTGGAAGAAGTGGAGCAGTTCCTCGCGGACGTTGTTGACCAGCTCGGTGCGGATCTCGGTGTTGCCGAGCTTGTTCTTGGTCTGCGACTCGAAGACGGGGTCCTTCAGGCGGATGGCCACGGCGCCGACCATGCATTCGCGCACGTCGTCGCCCTCGAACTTGGTGTTGCCGTATTCGTTGACGGCCTTGAGCAGGCCTTCGCGGAAGGCGCTGAGGTGGGTGCCGCCGTCGCTGGTGTACTGGCCGTTGACGAAGGAATAAAAGGTCTCGCCGTAGCGGGAGTTGCTGTGGGTGAAGCAGAACTCGAGGGTCTTGCCGGCGTAATGCAGGGGCGGATAGATGGGCTCGCTGCCGTCGCTGGCGAGGTCTTCCATGACGAGGTCCATCAGGCCGTGGCGGGATTGGAACACCTTCGGCTCGGCCAGCTCGGGCGTCTGGAGGATGAGCTTGAGGCCGGTGTTGAGATAGCTGTAATGGCGCAGCCGGCGCTCGATGAATTCCAGGCGGTAGGCGCTCTCCTTGAAGATGTCGGGGTCGGGCTCGAATTCGATGAGGGTGCCGTTGGGCTCCTTGGTCTTGCCGGCGTCCTCTTTTTTCAGCTTGCCGATCTTGAAGCTGGCCTCGGCATATTCGCCGTCGCGATGGCTGCGGACGAAGAAGTTCTTGGAGAGGGCGTTGACGGCCTTGGTGCCGACGCCGTTCAGGCCGACGCTGAACTGGAAGACTTCGTCGTTGTATTTGGCGCCGGTGTTGATCTTGGAAACGCAGTCCACCACCTTGCCCAGGGGGATGCCGCGGCCGTAGTCGCGCACGGCCACGCGGTTGCCCTCGATGTTGATGGCGACCTCCTTGCCGTGGCCCATGATGTATTCGTCGATGGCGTTGTCCACGACCTCCTTCAGCAGGACGTAGCAGCCGTCGTCGGGATGCGCGCCGGTGCCGATGCGGCCGATGTACATGCCGGTGCGGAGCCGGATGTGCTCCAGCGAGGACAGGGTCTTGATCTTGCTCTCGTCGTAAACGGGTGTCGGTTTTTCAGCCATAGAAATTGTGCGGGGCAGAATCTAGTCGAAGCGCGGAAAATTAAAATGCGAAAGTGCGGCGCGGGGGGAAAAAGAATTTATCCGTCAGCCCAGGCCCAGGTCTTTTATAAACTCCGCGTCTTCGCGGTATGCTTTTTCGCAGTCGAGATGCTCAAGGACGATCTCCTTCACGATGGCCGAGACCTGTTCGCGGCTCCACTGGCCCGGCGGGGCTTTGACCACCTCGGGCGCGTTGGCCATGATCCACCGCGAAAGATCGCCCACGAATTTCAGATGCGGCCGGAATTCCCGCCGGGCCGGGCGGGTCAGAAAAAAGGCCAGCCAGCCAAATGCAGCCATGAACACGATGGCGGCGATCACCGGCGAGGCGGTTATGAAATGGATCAGCAGCGATGTCGAAGTCACCGGATGCCGGTGCAAAAAACCGCCCGTGGCGATGCCGCCGATGAAAGTCATGGCGAGAATGGTGTTTAGCAGCCAATCCGGGCGAACCAGCTCGATGGTTTTGTGGATGCCGATGGCGTCAAGCAATTGCCCCAGTCGTTCGCGCCGGTCTTTTCGGGGAAACAACTCCGCCAGCGCCAGCTCCGGCCGGATTTGATAGCGCTTCCAGCCCGACTGCCGCATCAGCGCCGCCCGCAGCCGGTGAAAGGCGCGCTGTGTCAGGCAGGCCGCCTCGCCTGTCCGTCCGACCTTGCTCAGGATCAGGTCAATCAGCCGGCCCGGGGTGACGGTTTGTTCCGCCTCCGCATCTTCAATGGCGATGTCAAAACGTTCTTCCACCGCCATGACGATTTCAACGCCTTCAAGTCCCATGAAATTCAGCTTGGGCCACCTCCCCGGCCAAGTCAAACGCGAAGCGGCTGCGCAAAATGTGCGCGCCTGGGTGGCGGTGCGCAGAGTTTGCGCGGGGCGTTTTGGTGATTCATTGGGGAATCCACCATAAATCGATTGGCACGCTCCTTGCATGGCATTATGGACAACCGAGGCGGCACTTGTGTGTCGTGCCGGACAACACAACCAAATAAATAGGAGAAATTAAATGAAACTGAATCGAATCATCACGCTGTGCGCGGTGGCGGCCACTCTGGCTATGAGTGCGACTTGCTTGCTGGCACAGGACAACGGCAACGGCGGTCAACCCGGTCAGGGCGGCCAGGGTGGTCAGCGCGGTCAGCGCGGCCAGCGCGGCGGGCCCGGCGGCGGCGGAAATTTTGACCCGGCGCAATTCCAGCAACGCATGATGGACCGCGTTCAGGAACAGCTCGGCTTCACCAACGACACCGAATGGGATGCCGTGAAACCCCTCGTGCAAAAGGTCATGGACGCCCGCATGTCGGTCGGCGTGGGTGGCATGGGCCGGATGTTCGGCGGCGGCCGCACCCGCGGCGGCAACACCGGCGACCAGGCCGGCGGCAATAACAACCGCGGCGGCGGAATGTTCGGCCAGACCAGCCCGGAACAGGAAGCCTTGCAGAAGGCGATCGACGACAATGCGCCGTCCTCGCAGATCAAGGACTTGCTCGCGAAATACAAGGCCGTGCAAAAGGCCAAGCAGGCCAAGCTCGAAGCCGCCCAGGCCGACCTCAAAAAGGTTTTGACCACCAAGCAGGAGGCGCAGGCTTACCTGCTCAGCCTGGTGAACTGAACCTTCAAAGCGAAAGCTGACGATTCATGGCCGCCAATCCGGTTCAGGATTCTTCGACGAGGCAGTTGCTGGAACGCATGGTTGCGTCCCGGCAGCTGTCTCCGCTGGACGCCGGTGTGCTCGCGAAACTGAAGTTGTCTGGCGAAGAGGCGATTCTCCGCTGGCTCGCGAACGAATACGGCCTCGGCTTCACGACCCTCGAAGACGTGGAGCCGGATCGTCAGCTGCTTTCCCTTTTCCCCGCGCGCATCCTGCTGAAGGAGGAGCTCCTGCCGCTCCAGCGCGTGAACGGCCACGTCGAGGTCGCGACGAGCCGCCTGTTTGCCACCCAGGGTTTTGACGCGCTCAAAACGCTGACCGGTTTGAACCTCAAGCCGGTGCTCGCCTCCACCGAGGCCATCCAGCGCGAGATCAAGAAGCGCCTGGGCGTCGGCGCCGACACCATCGGCACGCTCGACGAGGAGAAGACCATCCAGGTCGTTGACGAAAACGCCGAGGACACCAATCTCGACTCCGGCGAGGAGGACGAGGCGTCCATCATCCGCTTCGTCAACCAGGTTTTGAAGGACGCCATCGAGCTGCGGGCGTCGGACATCCACCTCGAACCGTTCGAGGACGAATTTAAAATCCGCTATCGCATTGACGGCGAGCTGCAGGACACCGCCGTGCCGCCCCAGCTCAAGCAATTTCAGCCGGCCATCGTCTCGCGCATCAAGATCTTGAGCCATCTCAACATCGCGGAAAAACGCTTGCCGCAGGACGGCCGCATCAAGGTGCGCATTGACCAGGCCGAGGTCGATATCCGCGTTTCCATCATCCCCATGTTGCACGGCGAAGCGGTGGTCATGCGTTTGCTCCGGCAGAATTCCACGCTGCGCGGCCTGGGCGAGATTGGCATGAACACGCGCGAGCTGGAACATTTCCAGCACGTCCTCGGTCTGCCGCACGGCATCATCCTGGTCACCGGCCCGACCGGCTCCGGCAAGACCTCCACGCTTTACACCGCGCTGAACGAGATCAACGATTCCGTCCGCAAAATCATCACCGTGGAAGACCCGGTGGAATATCAGCTCAAGGGCGTCAACCAGATCCAGGTCAACGAAAAGTCCGGCCTGACCTTTGCGCGCGGCTTGCGCTCGATTTTGCGCCACGATCCGGACGTGATTCTCATCGGCGAAATCCGCGATGCCGAAACCGCGCAGATCGCGGTCCAGGCGTCGCTCACCGGCCACCTCGTTTTCTCCACGCTGCACACGAACGACGCCCCCGGCGCCCTCACGCGCCTGGTGGACATGGGGGTGGAGCCGTATCTCGTCGCCTCGTCCCTCGAGGCCGTGCTCGCCCAGCGCCTCGTCCGCGTGCTGTGCCCGCATTGCAAGCAGCCGGACGATTCCGCCCGCGCGCAATCCTTCAAGACCAAGCTCGGCATCGCGGCGGACAGGACGATTTACAAATCCGTCGGCTGTCGCGAGTGCCGCAACACCGGGTTCTTTGGCCGGCACGCGATCTTCGAGTGGATGGACACGGACGAGGAAATCCGCCAGTTGATCTTGAAATCGGCCTCCACGGATCAGATCCGCAAGGCCGCCCGCGATGCCGGCATGCGCACGCTCGCCGAGGACGGCTGGCGGCTCGTTGCCGCCGGGGTCACCACGGTGGAGGAGGTTCTCAGCGTCACGACGGCGAAGGAAGTCGAGAGCGCCACCAAAAATCAGGCCGGGGCTTCCGCCGCGAGCATCGCGGTGGCGAGATGATATGAAGTCCGGAATCCAAAATCTAAAGTCCCAAGTCCGCGCTTCCGGGGCGCGGGCGTCGCGTGATGGCGCGGCCGGCGGATCGGTTTCTGCCTTCCGCCTTCTGCCTTCTGCCTTCTGAACCATGCCCACGTTTTCATACAAAGCCTTGCAGACCGACGGCAAAGTGGCCGAGGGCGTGCTGGAAGCTGCCGGCCGCCCGGACGCGCTGCGGCAGATGGAAACGCTCGGCCTGCGCCCGGTGAACCTGCTGGAGAAGAGTTCTGCGGCGGTCAAAAAAGGTTCGCCTGCGGCGGGTAGCCTCAACTTCAATTTCGCCTCCAAAAAGGTTTCCGCGAAGGAGTTGGAAAACTTCACGCGGCTGCTGTCCAGCCTGCTCGCGGCGGGCGTGCCGCTGAGCCGCGCCCTGGTCATTTTGCACAAGGAGGCGTCCGCGCCGGCGGCCAAGGCCAAGTGGAAGGAAATCCACGACCTCGTGGTGGACGGCATGTCGCTGGCGAACGCCATGGCCAAATCGCCGGAGACCTTTCCGCGCGTCTATGTGGCGATGGTCGAGGCGGGCGAAGCCGGCGGGTTTCTGGATGTGGTCCTTGCCCAGATCGCGGATTTTCAGACGCGCGAAAAGGAGCTGAAATCCAAGGTGCTCACGGCGATGATCTACCCGTGCATCCTGCTGTTTCTCGCGCTGGTGGTGCTGTCGGTGCTGCTGGTTTTCTTCATCCCGAAATTCCAGAAGGTTTTTGCCAGCGTGCACGGTTCGCTGCCGATGATCACGCAGCTCGTCATCGGCTTGAGCTATCTGGTGCGGTCGTATGGTTTCTTTGTTGTGCTGGGCATTGTCGCCATCGGGTTCCTCGTCCGCGCGTGGTTTGTCTCCGAAAAAGGCAAGCGCATGTGGGAGGGCATCGTTTTGAAATCGCCGCTCGTCGGCCCGCTCATCGCGCAGTTCGCCATGGCGCGCTTCTGCCGGATGCTCGGCACGCTGCTCGGCGCCGGCGTGCCGCTGGTGCAGGGCCTGAACGTTTCGCGCCGCTCCATCGGCAACCAGATTCTCGTGGACACCGTCGGCCAGTCCATCGAGCGCGTGCAGCAGGGCGGGCGGCTGGGCCAGAGCCTGGCGGACTGTAAAATCCTGTTCTCGGGCTCGGTGCTGGAAATGATTTCCGTGGCGGAGGAGAGCGGCCGGCTCGACGTCGAGCTGGTGCGCGTCGCCGGGGTCACGGAATTCGACCTGGACCGGAATCTGAAGACCGCCGTGGCCTTCGCCGAACCGCTGATGCTGTTCCTCATCGCCGGCTTCATCGGCGTCATTTTCATCAGCATGCTGCTGCCCATTTTCTCACTGCAGGATTACATCAAATAAAATTGGAAATTTTATGAAAATCAAAATCAAAAAAATCGCCGTTCATAGCCCGAAACTGAGCCGCGCGTTCACCCTCGTGGAAATGCTGCTGGTGGTCACCATCATCGGCATTCTCGCCGCGCTCGTCATCCCGAAAATCGTGGGCCGCAGCGAGCAGGCCCGCCGGACGGCCGCCGGTGCCGACATCACTTCCATCAAGACCGCGCTCGAAGCGTTCGAGGTGGACAACGGTTTTTTCCCGAAGGCCATCCTGGACTTGGTGAATGCGCCGAACAACGCCAAGAACTGGCATGGGCCGTATCTGGATAAGGTTCCGCAGGATCCGTGGGGCAATAATTATATCTATTATTTCCCCGGCAAGCACAACGCGAGTTCCTTTGATGTGCTGTCGGTCGGGCCGGACGGCAAGGAAGGCACGGACGATGACGTTGGCAACTGGTCGAAGTGAATGAAATTGCGAATTGCGAATTGCGAATTGCGAATACCACCAACACGTCGGACCGGTGGCGATTCGTCGTTTGAAATTCGAAATTCGAAATTCGGTTTCACGCTGGTCGAGCTGATCCTCGTGCTCGCTTTGCTGGTGATTGTCACGTCGTTGGCGGCGCCGGCGCTGTCGAATTTTGTGCGCGGACGGGCGCTGGATTCCGAGGCGCGGCGGCTGGCGGCGCTGATGCACGCGGGCCAGAGCCGGGCGGTTTCCGAGGGCTTGCCGATGATGCTGTGGATTGACGAGAAGACCGGCAATTACGGGCTCGAAGCCGAAACGAGCGGGGTGAATGGCGACGCGAAGGCGGAAAATCTGACGGTGGATTCCACGCTGGTCGTCGCGGTGCAGAATGTCGGCGCGGCCGCGCCGGTGACGTTCAAAAATTTTCCGGCGGTCAGGTTTATGGCGGACGGCACGGTGGATGAGGACAGTCCGCAGGTGGTAAAATTGACGGACAGCGCCGGTTTTTCGCGCTGGCTCGCCTTGAATAGCGGTCGCACGGGTTATGAAATTAGCGACACTGGGAAATAGCCCTCGCGCGGCGCGGCGCCGTTGTCAGGCGTTCACGCTGGCCGAGGTTTTGGCGGCGATGCTGTTTCTCGCCATCGTGATCCCGGCGGCGGTCGAGGCCATGCATCTGGCGAGCCTCGCGGGCGAAGTGGCGGCGCGCAAGGGGGCGGCCGTGCGGGTGGCGGACCGGATTTTGAATGAAAGCCTGGTGACGACCAACTGGAGCAATGGCACACAGAGCGGCACGACGAGCGAGGGGCCGCTGGAATTTCGCTGGACGCTCACGAGCCAGTCGTGGCCGCAGGATTCGGCGATGGAGACGGTGACGGCGGAAGTGAAGTTTTCGGCGCAGGGCCGGGATTATGCGGTGAAATTGAACACGCTGGTGGCCCAGCCGGGGGTGACGACGGTGAATTTAACGAAACCATGAGATTGCGAATGACAAATTGCGAATGGCGATTTACCTCTGCGCGCGGCGCGGCGGCGGATTCGCCATTCGCCATTCGTCATTCGAAATCCGGTTTCACGCTGGTCGAGATGATTCTCGCCATCGGCGTGGCCGCCATCGTTTTGGCGGCCGTCAACGCCGTGCTGTTCACCGCGCTCCATCTGCGCGAGGTGACCACCGACATGGTGGACGCCGCGTCGCCGCTGGATCAGACCTTCACCTATCTGCGCCGCGACTTGCAATGCGTCGTTACGCCGACCAACGGCACCAGCAAAGTCCTGTCCGGCAGCTTCCGGGTCGGCACGCTGAACAGCACCGGCATCAGTGAGCCGGTGGCGGCGGAAATCTTCACCGCGACCGGCTCGTTGAGCTCGAGCGCGCCGTGGGCCGACATCCAGCGCGTGACCTACGGCCTGAAAAATCCCACGACCGGCACCGGCCAGCGCAATTTGTATCGCAGCGTCACGCGTAATCTTTTGGGCCTCAACGCGCCCGATGTAAAGGACCAGCTTTTGCTGAGCGGGGTGGCGAGCTTGAAATTTTCCTGCTACGACGGTTCGCGCTGGAATGACACCTGGGACACGAGCGATGTGACTTCGCTGTACACCAATCTGCCGCTGGCCGTTCGGGTGGAAATCAAGCTGGCGGGCGGCGACGCGGCGTCGGAGCCGATTCAACTGGTGGTGCCGATTGACTCGCAATCGCGGACCAACATGGTGCTCGCCAGCACGACCGGAAACTGAACATGAATTTGTTGAATCCATCAACCCGATCTGCCGCCCGGCGCGAACGCGCCTCGGTGCTGATCATCGTGTTGTGGGTTTGCATCGGCCTCGTCAGCATCGCGTTGTATTTTGCGAATGCCATGACCTACGAGCTGCGCGCGTCGGACAACCGCGTCAGCGGCGTCATGGCCGACCAGGCCATCGAGGGGGCGGCGCGCTATGTCAGCCTGGCCCTGCTAAATTATGCGACCAACGGCGCGGTGCCGGACAATACGCAGTTCAAGTGCGAGGCGGTGCCGGTGGGGGACGCGAAATTCTGGCTCATCGGCCGCGACCCGGATGAGGCCAATGCCACCGAGCCGTATTTCGGCCTGGTGGACGAGGGTGGCAAGTTGAATTTGAACAATGTCAGCACCAATGTTTTCCAGTATCTGCCGAATGTCTCGTCGGATTTCGCCGACGCCATCATGGACTGGCGCGGCACGAACGGCATTGTCTCGCTCGATTACACGTCCCTCGGCTACGCGCCCAAATACGCGCCGTTTGAGACGGTGGATGAGTTGCGGCTCGTCTATGGCGCTACGGAGGAAATGCTGGCCGGCGAGGATTTGAACCGCAACGGCGTGCTCGATAAGAACGAAAAGGATTTGAATAGCAGCGGGGAGCTTGACCCCGGGCTGTTTGAATATGTGACGGTTTACACGCGCGAGCCGAATTTTCATGCCGACGGCTCGTCGTTGACGAATATCAACGACGCCAAGATCAAAGTCGCCCAATTGCAGACGCTGTTTCAAAACGCCGGCACCAGCAGCGCCACGGACATGGCGAACAAGCTTTACCGCTACATCCATCCGAATCAGCAAAATCCATCCCAGGGCGTGAAAAAAATCAATGGTCAGCTGGATCTCGCTCTCCAGCTCAAGGGAATTGGTATGAGCTCCGACGATGTCGCAAAGCTCGCCGGCACCTTGACGACCAAAACCAACACTTACATCCGCAATCGCGTGAACGTCAATACCGCTGGCTCCGATGTGCTGACGGCCATGTTCATGGGGGCAAACATCGATGAGCAATCGGCGATCAGTGCCGCGCAGACGCTCGTCTCCTATCGCCAGCAGAATGCCAATAACCTCGGCTCCATTGCGTGGGTCATTGACGCATTGGGCAACAATAGCGATGTGGTGAAGAAACTGGCGGGTGGCGATTATCTGACCACGCGCAGCTACCAGTTCACCGCTGACATCGCGGCGGTCGGGCCGTTCGGGCGCGGTTACCGGCGGGTGAAGTTCATTTTTGATGTGAGTGACGGCTCGCCGAAAATCCTGTATCGGCAGGATTTGAGCCGGCTCGGTTGGGCGCTGGGCGAAAAAGCCCGGGAAACTTTGGTCGCGAAGGACACGCAATGAAATCTGATTTCAAATTCAAACTCGGCGGGCCGAAAAAGCTGGTGACGGTGCTCGGCCTCGCGCTCGACGGCGCCCGGCTCGACGGCGTGGTGTTGCGCCGCACCAACGGCTCGCTCGCCGTGCTGCAGAGTTTTTCCGCCACCCTGGCGCTCGACCCCCTCACCGCCGCGCCGGAGCTCGTCGGTCGCGAAATCCGCAACCAGCTCGACGCTGCCGGCGTGCGCGAGCGCCACTGTGTTTTCGGCGTGCCGCTGAAATGGGTTTTGACGGCGCAAACGGAATTGCCGCCGCTGCCGGCGGCGGACGCGGACAGCCTCTTGCAGCTCGAGGCGGAAAAGGGATTTCATTCCGACGTGGCGACTTTGCAGATTTCCGATTCGCGCAGTCCGCTGGCGGACGGCAAACAGAATGTCTTGCTCGCGGGTATTCCCGGCACGCACATCGCGGCGCTGGAAAAAATCCTGGCGTCGGCGAAGTTGAAGCCGGTCAGTTTTGCGCTCGGCCTTTCCGCGCTCCAGTTTGCCGGCGACGAAAAATCCGGTGGCGTTCTCGCCTTGGCGATCGGCGAGAGCCATGTCGGCCTGCAAATCACGGCCGGCGGCGGCGTGGTGGCCCTGCGCGCGCTCGAGGGCGCGCTGACGGACGAAGGCGGGCGGCGGGCGCTGCTCGCAGATGTCGTGGCGCGAGAGACGCGCGTCACCCTTGGCCAGCTGCCGGGCGGATTGCGCGACGCGGTGAAGCGCATCCGGGTTTTTGGCCCCCGCGAGCAGGCGCGTCAGCTGGCCGATGCCATGGAAGCGCGCTTTGCGCCGATGGGCTTGAAAATCGAGGTGGTCGCCGGTTACGCGGCGGATGAGTTTGGCGTGTCGCTGCCGGTGGAGGCATCGCTGTCGGCGGCGTTCAGCCTCGCCGCCCGGCTTTTGACGGGCTCGCCGCCGGCTTTTGAATTTCTGCCCCCGAAGCCGAACTTTATCGAGCAATTCGCCACCAAATATTCCTCCGGCCGTTTGCGCACGACCGGCGCGGTGGTGGGTGGCGTCGTGGCGGTTTTTCTCGGGCTGTTTATGTTCCAGCAGGTCCAGCTCTGGCATTATCGGTCGCAGTGGTCGCAGATGTCGGCGAAGGTCGGCCAGCTCCAAGTGATTCAGGATAACATCCGGCAGTATCGTGCCTGGTATGACGGCTCATTCAAAAATCTCGCCATTCTGCGGCTCTTGTCGGTGGCGTTCCCGGATGACGGCTCCGTGACGGCGAAAAACATCGAGGTGCGCGACGGCAACACAGTGACCTGCTCCGGTACGGCGCGCGACAGTTCGGCGGTGCTGGCGGTGGAATCAAAATTGAGCGCACTGCCGGGCATTTCTGGGGTGCATCGCGAACAAAGCCGTGGCAAGGCGCCGATGCAATTTGTGTTAAGCTTCAAATTTAACAATGGAGGCGGCAATGAAAATTAAGAATCGTCAGGAATTTCTCGTGGTGCTGACCATCGCGGCGTTTGCGCTGCTGGTCGGGGTGAACTTCATCCTCACGCCGCTGGCTGGCTGGTGGTCGGCGCGGCAGGCGCAGATTAAAAATCTGAGCGACGCCGTGCGCGACGGAAAAAAACTGATGGCGCGCGAATCCAGCATCCGCGGCCGCTGGCAGGAGATGACGGCGAACGCGCTGCCGGCGAACACTTCGCTGGCGGAGCAAAAGCTTTTGACGGCGGTTGACGGCTGGTCGCGCAGCAGTGGCGCGGAGGTGACGAGCCTGATGCCGCAGTGGAAAAATGAGTCCACGAATTATCTGACGCTGACCTGCCGCGTGGAGACTTCGGGCAACCTCGGTACCCTGAGCCGTTTTCTTTATGACCTGGAACATGGGCCGATGGCCCTCCGGCTGGATTCGCTGGAGCTGAGCGCCCGCGACAAGGAGGGGCAGCAAATGACTTTGAGCACGGAAATCAACGGGCTGGCCCTTGTTCAGCCGGAAAAAAAATGAAACTGCCACGCATGAAAATCATTCTGGCGCTCGCCTTGGCGGGCGGCCTGGGCGCGTTTGCCCAGACGAACGGCAGCAAGATTCCCGGGGGGACGGATTATTCGGCCTTCAGCCGGTTCGTCACGGACCGGAATATTTTTGACCCGAACCGGCAGCCGCATTACACATCAAGTCGGACGCGGACGCCGACCCGCACCACGCGCACTCATTCGACCTCCGCGCCGGCGTTCACCCTGGTCGGCACGATGAGCTACGAAAAGGGGCTGTTCGCCTTTTTCAGCGGGAATAATGCGGATTTGAAAAAAGTGTTGCCGGTCGCGGAATATATCGCCGGTTACCGGGTGACGGAAATCACGCCGGGCCGCGTGACCCTGGCATCCACCAACCAGCCGGGGGGGGTGCATTTGAGTGTCGGCGATGTGATGCGCCTGGAAGGTGGAAAATGGGAATTGTCTGGCAAGGGCGAGGTGCCCGCTGGGGACAGCTTCAGCGTGGCGGAGACGCCCGGCTCATCCAGCGGTGAACCTGTGGCCGCCGCCCCCACCTCCGCCGCGGAACCGAACGATGTTTTGAAACGACTCATGGAAAAACGAGAAAAGGAAACACAATGAAAAAAATTATCTTAAGCCTGATAACCCTTGGCTTTGCGGGACTGCTGGTTGCCGCCATCGCTCAAGACGCGCCCGGCGGCAACAATCCGCCGCCGCCGCCCGGCGGCGACGTGGGTCCGGATGCCGGCGGCCCCCCCACGCCACCGCCCGACACGGGCGGCCAGCCGCCGAATGCGCCTGGTCAGCCCCCCGCCGATACCGTCACAAATGATCTGTCGGCTCTTGAAATCCTGGCGCAGGCGGTCCTCAACGCCGGAGCCGGAGCCACCAACGCCGGGCCGGCGGTCATTGTGCCGGCCACGGGCAAAAATGCGCCCGCCGAAAGTTTCGAGTCAAACTTCATGCCCCCGGTGACCGGCACGAACGTGGACGAGCTGCGGCTGAATTTCCGCAATGCGCCGCTGGAGATGGTGCTGAATTATCTGAGCGACGCGGCGGGCTTCATCATCGTGCTGGACACCCGCGTCAACGGCAATGTCAGCGTCATCAGCAGCCATCCCATGACCCGCAATGAGGCGGTGGACCTGCTGAATTCGGTTTTGAACAAAAACGGCTATGCCGCCATCCGCAACGGGCGCACGCTGACCATTGTGGACAAGAATGAGGCGAAGACGCGGGATATTCCCGTGAAAAGTGGCAACAAGCCCGACGAGATACCGAACAACGCGGAGATCGTCACGCAGATCATTCCCATCCGTTTTGTCGAGGCGCGGCAGCTGGTTTCGGATTTGACCTCGTTTGTCTCCCCGCAGGCCACCGTCGTGGCGAATGAGGCAGGCAACTCCGTGGTCATCACCGACACGCAGTCCAACATCCGGCACCTGATGGAGATCATCAAGGCCATTGACGACAGCGCGGAGGCGGAGACGGAAATCCAGGTGTTCCGCCTGAAATACGCCAATCCGGCTGATGTCGCTTCGGAGCTGGCCAGCGTTTTCCCCAGCAGCTCTTCCGGTAGCACCGCGCAGGCCCCGACCCGTTTCGGTGGCGGCCGTGGCGGCGGCGGTCCGGGTGGTTTTTTTGCCCAGATGATGGGCGGCGGTCAGAGCGGCGGCGGTTCCAACGACCGCGTCAAAAAGGCGACTCAGGTCACCGCTGTGGCCGATACCCGCATCCAGGCCGTCATCGTGACGGCGCCGAAGGATTTGATGATGGAAATCGCGGGCATGATGCGGGACCTGGATGTGCCTTCCGAACGGGATCAGGATGTGTATGTTTTCCAGATGAAAAACGGCGATCCGCAGCAGGCGGTGCAGGTGCTGCAAAACATGTTCGGGAGCAGCAGTTCGTCGCGCAGCGGCACCAGCTCGTCGCAAAACAGCGCACTCATGCAACGGCAGGTAAACGCCACCACCTCGATGGGCACAACCAGTACCAGCAGCGGCATCGGCAGCTCGGGCGGCAGCAGCGGTCGTGGCGGCGGCGGACCGCAGTTCTAACCAGCGGTAATCTTTTCGATAAAAAAGGTAAATTATGAAAACAAATTTTCTCGTGAAACCTCTCGCCAGTATGCTGGCAATTCTGCTTGGTGCCACGCTGGTAGCCCACGCGCAGCGCGGCGGTGGTGGTGGCTTTGGCGGTTTCGGCGGCTTCGGTGGCTTTGGCGGTGGTGGCGGCGGCAACACTCGCAGTTCCACCTCCGGCAATAGCGGCCAATATAACAACAATGGCACGGTGGGCAGCGCGGTTATTTCCGTGGATCCGGTGACGCACAACATCATGGTCATCGCCGACAAGGCGACCAGTGAGCAGATCAAAAAGGTGCTCGCCAGCCTTGACGCGCCCGAGCCGCAGGTGCTCATCAAGGTGGTGTTCATGGAAGTCCAGCGCAACGACGACCTCGACATCGGCATCGAGGGCGGCTGGACGAAGGGTATTGGCGACAACCTGGCCGGCAGCGCGGCCAACGCCTTCGGCCTTGCCGGCGCCAACTCGGTGGTCACAAATTTCAACGGCATGGGCCAGCCGATGGCTGCGGCCTTGTCGCCCAATTCCGGTTCGCCGAACGGGTTTTACCAGATCGTCGGCAAGGACTTTCAGGCGACCCTGAAGGCGATTGCGGTGGCGGGCAAATCGCAGATCCTGTCGCGCCCGTCCATTCTGGCGCGGGACGGCCAGATGGCGGAGATCGTCGTCGGCCAGAGCGTCTATCTGCCGAGCGGCGTCAGTTTTGCCTCCGTCGGCAACACGGCCAGCACCATTCCCACCATCAACGGCAGCTATCAGAATGTCGGCATCCAGCTGGACGTCACGCCGTTCATCGGGGCGAACAGTTTGGTGCAGATGATTCTCCAGCCGCAGATCACCTCCATTGATACCGCGTCGCCCGGCCAGGTCATCGAGGGCGGTAGCCTCATTTCGTCCGCCGTGTATGCGCCCAACATCAACAAGCGCTCGGCCAACACCGTCGTGGTCACGCCCGACGGGCAGCCGGTCGTCATCGGCGGCCTCATCTCCGGCAACAAATCCGCCAGCGACAGCAAGGTGCCGATCCTCGGCGACATTCCTTTGCTCGGCATGCTGTTCAAGTCCAGCAGCAAGAGCGCGAACAAGACCGAGTTGCTGATGTTCCTTACGCCGCACATCGTCCAGGCGCCCGCGCAGCTCGCCGCCTTGGCTGGCGTCGAAATGCGCCAGACCCCTGTCCTCACCAATTCCGTCACGGAACAGGAATTGGACCAGTATCTTGAACGCGTGCCGGTGAAGAAGAAAAAATAGTCCCCCGTCTGTTGACCCGTCATGGAACTCAAACGCAGCCACCAGATCGCCGCCGGCCTGCTTGCCGGCGCGTGGCTGCTCGTCGTCGGCTGGCAGGTGGAGGAACATCTGAGCGTCGTCGCCGCCGCCAAGTCCGACCTCCGCAATCGGTCCCATGAAATCGCCAGCACCCTGAGTGCCGTCACCCGCGCTCTCCGGTTCCGCGGTGCGATTTTTCAGGAGCGATTGGAACCTGTCCTGAACGAGCTGGTCAACAATCGCACCAACGCGCTGGTCAAAACCGGCGGCCTGCTCGCCGTCAGCCTGCTCAACACCGAGGGTGATCCCGTCGTCTCCGTCGGCAGCACCAATCTGCTCGTCCGCGAAACCACCGGCGAACGCGAGCGCTGGACCGGCGGCTTCGTCACCTTTGTCCTGCCGGTTGAGGGCGCCAGCGTCAATCTTGAAGGCGCCACCAATCCCGCCACTGTCGTTATTCCCCCGTTTCGCAGCTACACCAACGGCCCGTCGCGGGGGCGTGATTTCTCGCGCCGTGAACCGCGGCCGGGCGAAACCAATTTCCCCGGCCCCGGCGATTTTTCCGCCACTAATTTCCCGCCGCCGCCCACCAACGCCGCCGGCGAAATGGAGCCGCCGCCGCCCAACGACGGCGGCCGCCCGCCTGAGGCCGGTGACCGTCCCCGCGGCGGTGGCCATCGCCCGCCGTGGATGCGCGGGATGTCCGAAACCGACTTCAAGGCGCTCATCGCCAAGCGCGAGGTCCATGGCCTGGTGCTGGTCATGTCCACCGAAACCTTCCGCGCCGTCGGCAACAGCGACCTGTGGCTGCGCTTGATGATCGGCTTTTTTGCCGGCATCTCCGCTCTCGGTGCGGCTTTGGCCTGGCGCAACATGGGGAAGACGGCGGAATTGCAGATCCGCCTCGTCCGCGCGAGTGAGCTGAACTCGCATCTGAAGGAATTGAACCTGGCCGCCGCCGGCTTGGCCCATGAGACGCGCAACCCGCTCAACCTCATCCGCGGGCAGGCGCAGATGATTGCTAGGCTGCCCGAGGCCGCGCCGGAGGTCCGCGAGAAGTCCAGGATCATCGTGGACGAGACCGACAAGGTTACCGCGCAGCTGACCGAGTTTATCAACTATTCCCGCCCGCGCGAAGTGCGCCGGACGAAGGTGGCGCTCATTGCCGCCGGTCAGGAAATTGTCCGCACGCTCGGCTTTGATCTGGAGGAAAAGAAACTGCGCGTGGAAGTGGTTGGCGACCCGCTGGCCATTGAGGCCGACGAGCAATTGCTGCGGCAGGTGCTGTTCAACCTGCTCATCAATGCGACGCAGGCGGTGGGCGTGGGCGGTCAGATCACCATGGAGGTGCGCCGTGCGAGCGCCGCCGCCGCGGTGCTGGAAATACGCGATGACGGCCCCGGCGTGCCGGCGGCGAACCGGCTGGAGGTCTTCAAGCCCTACTTCACCACGCACCAGAAGGGGACGGGTCTGGGCTTGGCGGTGGTTCAGCAGATTGTGCTCGCGCACGGCTGGGAAATCGCGTGCCTGCCCAACGAGCCTCGCGGTGCCATCTTCCGTCTCACGCACCTGAAAATCTCCGCCTGATCCGTTGTCCGGGCGATTTTGTCTTCCGTCCTTAGTTTGGTTCCAGTCGGACGGCTGCAGTTTTTATGGAAATGCTCTAACAATTCAACTTTGACCCCATCCTTCTGATCCTCCGGCCTCCAGCCTCTGATTTCCGTAGCAGCCGACGTAATACCAACTACGCAAATAGTCTGGTATAATACCAACTACGCAAATAGTCTGGTATAAGTTGAGATATGCAGTTAGCGTTGGCGGATGGCAAGACCCCGAGCAAAACTTGATCGTAGCGGCGAGGCTGACTTGGTCATTCGCCGCCTCCAAACGGAACCTCCTGGG
>CAIXBQ010000061.1 GCA_903917705.1 uncultured Verrucomicrobia subdivision 3 bacterium
CGGCGTCTTCCTGATGGCCGTAGCGGGTGTTCACCGTCGAATCCCAGTCGGCAATGAAACGATCCGGCAAGGCCGCATAGAGTTCGGTTTGAGGACGGTGCAACCACTGGCGCAGACTTTCCCGGTCCAGTCCCTGGCCTGGAGGCGCGCGCAGGCCCCGGCGCGATTCACGGTGACCGGCGGCGGGTTTTGGTTTATGCTGGCATTCAAGATGAGCAAGCTGCTGTTGATTGATGATGAAGAGGACGTGCGGTATTCGCTGCAACGCATCCTCGCCACGGAGGGCATTGAACTCGCCACCGCCGCCAGCGGCGAGGAGGGCTTGAAGGTCATCGCGAAGTTCAAGCCGGACCTGGTGCTGATGGACGTGCGCATGACGGGCATGACGGGGATGGAAACGCTCCGCAAAATCCGCGCGACCAACCCGAAGCTGCTGGTCATCCTGATGACGGCCTACGGCACGACGCAGACCGCCATCGAGGCGATGAAGCTGGGCGCCTACGATTACCTGCTCAAGCCGTTTGACATTCCCAAGTTGAAGGAGGTCATCGGCAATGCGCTGAAGGCGGCGCGCGACATGAAGCAGGTGGTTTCCTACACGCCGCTGCTGGAGTCGGAGGATTACGAGCTGGGCATCATCGGCCGCAGCGGGCCGATGCAGCAGGTGTTCAAGCTGATCGGCCAGATCGCGGCGACGGACGCCACGGCGCTCATCACGGGCGAAAGCGGCACGGGGAAGGAGCTCGTCGCCCGCGCGATTTATCATCACAGCGACCGCGCGCAGCAGCCGTTCCTGGCGGTGAACTGCGCGGCGATTCCGGAACAACTGCTGGAAAGCGAACTGTTCGGCCATGAAAAGGGCGCGTTCACCGGCGCGACGGTGCAGCGCATCGGCAAGTTCGAGCAATGCAACCGGGGGACGATCTTCCTGGATGAAATCGGGGATATGACGCCGGCGACGCAGACGAAAATCCTGCGGGTGCTGCAATCGGGGACGTTTGAGCGGGTCGGCGGCAACGCGCCGCTGAAGGTGGATGTGCGGGTGATCGCCGCGACGAACAAGCCGCTGGAAGCGGCGGTGGAGGCGCGCCAGTTCCGGGAGGATCTGTTTTACCGCCTGAACGTGGTGCGGATCCACCTGCCGCCGCTGCGCGAGCGGCGCGACGACATCCCGCTGCTGGTGAATTATTTCCTGGAGAAAATCGCGCGCGAACAGTCGCATCCGCCCAAGTCCATCGCCAGCGCGGCGGTGAAGCTGTTCGAGAAGTATCACTGGCCCGGGACTGTGCGGGAGCTGGAGAACGCCATCCGCCGGGCGCATGTGCTGGCCAAGAGCGACGCGATCCTGTCCGGGGACCTGCCGCCGGAGATTTCCGGGGCCGCGACGGGGGTGGCGGCGCCGCCCGCCGCCAGCGCGACCGGCGAGGCAGTCGTCGGCGAGGCCGCCACGCTCGCGCGCCAGCTGTTCCAGCTGGCCAAGCGGGACCCAAAATTGAAAATCATCCCGGCGGTGGAGCGCGAACTGGTGATCCAGGCGCTGATCGAAACGGAGGATAACCAGGTGAACGCGGCGAAACTGCTGGGCATCACCCGGGCGACGCTGCGCAAGCGCATTGAAAAGTTTGGCATCCAGCGGGAATTGAGCGTGAAGTGAGGGGCCAGCCGCACGGGCCAACCGGCGGCGGACTACACCAGGCCAAGGACCGGAGCAGAAAGGGATGTGACCCGTGAGGCGGAGTGAAAACAAATTGTGAGGTTTGAATTTTGAGTTGAGGTGGAAAGCGGAAAGGGCGGCGTGGAAATTGGGGGCAGCCGCGTCTTGACTCGAGGCAAAACGCTGATAATCTCTCACGTTCCGGTTTTTGCGCCGGTCACAATTGAATTGAAATTATGAAACGCCAGTATCAACCGTCGAAAATCCGCCGGAAACGCCAGCACGGGTTTCTGAACCGCAATTCCAGCAAGAGCGGGAAGGCCACGCTGGCCAACCGCCGTCGCGTGGGCCGCAAACGCCTCACGCCGGTTTGATTTTGTGAAGCCCGCGCCGCCGGAACGACTGCGCCTGGGCCGCTCGTCGCGGCTGGCGCAAAGCCGCGATTTTGCGCGGGTCCGGCAGCAGGGGGAGCGCTTGGTGCTGGGCTGCCTGATCGCGAACTGGAACCGGCTGCCCGAGGGTTCCGCGCCCCGGCTCGGGGTGGTGACCAGCAAGAAGATCGGCGGGGCGCCGGCCCGCAGCCGCGCGCGGCGCCTGCTGCGCGAAAGCTTCCGGCTGCATCAGCACGAGCTGGCCCGGCCGGTGGACCTGGTGCTGGTGGCGCGCAATTCGATCGCCGGGAAGAGTTTTGCCGCCGTGGAAAAGGATTTTCTCGCCGCGCTCCGCCGGGCGAGCCTGCTGAAGAACTGAACCGTGAACCCGCTCCAGCACATCATCATTTTCATGATCCGCGCCTATCGCCTGACGATTTCGCCGGCGCAGGCGGTGCTGTTCGGCGCCACCGGCGGGTGCCGTTTCACCCCGACCTGCTCGCAATATGCGCTGGAAGCGGTGCGGGAACATGGCGCGCTGGCCGGCGGCGCGCTGGCGGCGAAGCGGATCTGCCGCTGCCATCCGTGGGGCGCCAGCGGGCACGACCCGGTGCCGGGGAGGTCAGCGGTCAGCCGGCGGCAAACCAAGGCGGAACTGTTCAAAGCAGAAAGCGGAAAGCAGAAAGCGGAAAGCAAATTCATTCCGGGCCACGCCCGCCCATAAAATTTCATGGACAAGACTGGAATCATCATTGTTTCACTGTGCGTCGCGCTGCTCGGCCTGTGGGTTTACGAGCAAAACAAGGTCGCCCAGCAGCAGGCGCGCTATGTCGCGACCCACCCGGCGGCCAGCGCCCAAAGTCCGTCGGCCGCAACCAATGCCGGGAGCAAGCCCGGCGGCGCGCCCATGCCGCCGGTGCCGGCCCTGCCGACCGTGGTGTTCGACGCCAGCGCGCCGGAGCAGACGCTGGTGCTGGCGAACGCCAAGGCGCGCTACACGTTCACCTCGCGCGGGGGCGGCCTGCAGCAGGTGGAGCTGCTGGATTATCCCGAGACGATCTCGGCGCGCTGGAAAAACAAGGGCGGGCAGGCGACGAACAGCGTGGCCACGCTGAACACGCACGCCGCCGTGCCGTCGCTCGCGGTGCTGGGCGATGCCGGCTATGTCGGCGACGGGATCTTTGCGCTGACGCGAACGGCCGACGGGGTCCGCGCGGAAAAGGTCTTCACCAACGGCCTGCGGCTGACGAAGGAATTTCACCTCGGCTCGAATTACCTCATCAACGCGTCGGTCCGCCTGGAGAACACGTCCGGCCAGCCGCTGGCGCTGCCGGCGCAGGAAATCGTGGTGGGCACGGCGACGCCGATGGACGCGGATGACAACGGCCAGGTGGAGGGGGCGATGTGGTCGGACGGCGCGAGCGCGAAGGACCAGCTGCTGTCGGCGTTTTCGGGCGGCGGCATGGGCTGCGCGCGCGGCACGCCGAAGACGGAGCTGGCCGCCGGCGCGAACAACGTGGTGTGGGTGGCGGCGCACAACCAGTTTTTCACGCTGCTGGCGATGCCGAAGGAACACGCGCAGCAGATGGTGGCGCGGCCGGTGACGCTGCCGCAGTTTGCGAGCGTGACGGATTCGAACACGCCGCTGCCGCGCGGCGTCCAGGCGGCGCTGGTGTATCCGGCGGGAACGCTGGCGGCGAATGCGTTCATCGAGCGGCCGATCGTGCTGTTTGCCGGGCCGAAGGAATACCGGACGCTGGCAGAGATCGGCGCGCAGTTCCAGAACCGGGCGGACGACGTGATGGGGTTCGGCGGGTTCATGGGCTTTTGCGCGAAGCCGCTGCTGCTGGCGATGAACTGGCTGCACGACTGGACCCGGCTCGGGTACGGCCTGGTGATCGTGCTGATCACCTTTTTGATCAAGCTGATCTTCTGGCCGCTGACGGCGGCGAGCACGCGCTCGATGAAGCGGATGCAGGCCCTGGCGCCGGAAATGGCGGCGCTGAAGGAAAAATACAAGGACGACGCGCAGAAGCTGACGTCCAAGCAGTGGGAGCTTTACAAAAAAAACAAGGTTAGCCCGATGAGCGGGTGCCTGCCGATGCTTATCCAGATGCCGGTGTTCATCGGGTTCTTCACGATGATCCGGAGCGCGATCGAGCTGCGCGGCGCGCATTTCCTGTGGGCGGCGGACCTGTCCAAGCCGGACACGCTGTTCATGATCCCGGGGCTGTCATTCATCCCGTTCATCAGCACGCCGGACGGGCTGCCGTTCAACCTGCTGCCGCTGCTGATGGGCGGGGCGATGCTGTGGCAGTCGCACCTGACGCCGCCGTCGCCGGGGATGGATCCGGGCCAGCAGAAGATCATGCGCTACATGCCGCTGATGTTCCTGGTGTTTCTCTACAATTATTCATCCGGCCTGGCGCTCTACTGGACGGTCAACAACGTGCTGACGATCGTGCAGACGAAGCTGACGAAAAGCCGGAACGAGCCGGCGGCGGTGACGACAAATCCGGTGTTGACGCCGGCGTCAAAATTGAAAAAATAGTTTTATGCCCGCGCAACCGAAAGAAATCTTGGAAAAAATCCTCGGCACCCTTGGCTTTGCGGCGACCGTGGAGGAACACACGCTGGACGGCGACCTGACCCTGGACGTGAAAACGGAAGAGTCCGGACGGCTCATCGGCCGGCAGGGCCAGACGCTGGCCGACCTGCAATACATCGTGAACCGGATGCTGTTCCAGCAGGACCAGAGCATGCCAAAGGTGATGCTGGACGTGGGCGGCTACCGCTCGCAGGCGCGCGCGGCGCTGGTGAAAAAGGCCAAGGACGCCGCCGATAAGGTGCGCCGCTGGGGCGATGTGGTGGAGTTGGAGCCGCTGGGGTCGTATGACCGCCGGATCGTCCATCACGCCCTGCGTGATGATCCCGATGTGGAAACGCAAAGCGTGGAAGTGGACGGGACGGAGAAAAAAGCCCTGCTCCTGCGCCCGAAAAGGCGGGCTTGAGACCGGAGGCTGACTTTGGACCACGGCAAAAAGACCAAGGGATGAGACTTGGGACCTGAGGTTAAAAGGGGCAACAAAAAAGCGCGGACAATCTTGTCCGCGCTTTTTGGCGTTCAAAAGGATTACTGATCAACCACCTTCAGGGTGTAGATCTTTGAGGACAGGCTGCTCGGCTTGGGCGCGGTGCCGAAGTTGTTATAGAGGAAGTCAAACTTGAAGCGGTAATTGACCGCGCTGGCGGTGGCCGGCACGGGCACGACGCCTTCCCAGCGGTTTTTCACCAGGGGCACGGGGCGCAGGGGCAGCGGCTGGCCGTTGACGAGTACGTAGGGCTGGATGCTGTCTTCGCGGAGGGATTGCTGGGTGGAATCAAAGGTGACCTCAACGGGATAAAGGTTGTTGGCGTTGCGCGGCTGCGAATTGGGGGTCAGGCGCGTGAACGTGGCGGTAGTGCAGCCGGCGAGGAGGAGGACCGGCAACAACGGCAGAATTCGCTTCAACATAATCATGCATCGTGGCAGAAAACGGGGCGGGTTGTAAAGTTGGATTTCCACGCTTGAACGGAGGTTTTTTTTCGGCAATCCTCGCCGGATGAATTCCCCGACCCGACCGGCGACCAGCAATTTTCGCTGGGTCATCTGCGCGCTGCTGTTTTTTGCCACCACTTTCAATTACCTGGACCGGCAGGTCATCAGCTACCTCAAGGAATATTTTTGCTCCCCGCTGGAATCGGGCAGCAGCTTTTCGACGTTTTCAGGCGAGGATGTCAACCTGCCCGGACTGGCCGCCAAGCTAAGCCATCCCACGGACCCGGTGTCGGCGTATCTAAAAACCCGGCTGGCCGGGCCAACCCTCGCCGCCCTGGAAAAATATACCCCGGACGCACCGCTGCCGCTGAAGACCAACCTCATCCCCGATCTTAACACGCTCATCACCAACCAGGTGCTTTATGAGGTCCAGCGGTTTGCCGGCGTGACGCTGCGCCCGGAAACCCAGGCGCTGCTGGCACAGAATCCGGCGGGCGAAACGGCCGCCCATCTGAACCGGCTATTGCTGGATGATGCCTATCCGCGGGAACTTTCCCGGGGCGGCTTTGGCTGGTCCAACACGGACTTTGCGAATCTGACCTCGTTTTTCACCGCGTTTTACGCCGGCATGACCATCATCGCCGGCTGGGTCATCGACAAGATCGGCACCAAGATGGGGCTGGCCCTCTCGCTGATCGTCTGGTCCATCTTTGGCATTGGCAATGCCTTTGTCGGCCGGCTGGTGATGATGCATGTGCTGATCCGCAGCGCGTTTGGCATCGGCGAAGCCGGCAATTTTCCGGCGTCCATCAAGACGGTGGCCGAATGGTTTCCCAAGCGCGAGCGGGCGCTGGCCACGGGCATTTTCAACAGCGGCTCCAATTTCGGCGCGATGGTGGCCGCGCTGTTTGTGCCGTGGTGCATGATTTATTTCGGCGACCAGCTGGGCTGGAAGATGGCGTTCATCCTCACGGGGGCGGTGGGCTTTCTGTGGCTGTTTTTCTGGTTCTGGCTGTATGACTCGCCGGCGAAAAGCCAGCGGCTATCCCGGGCGGAATACGAGCTCATCCACAGCGACAAGGACGAAGCGGCGGGCCGCAGCGACAGCGGGGAGAAGCCGGCCAAGGCGTCGTTCGGCAAACTATTTTCCGGCGCCGGCCGGGCGCCCTGCGCCAGTTTCTGGGGAACAATGCTTTTGGCCGGCATATTGACAGCGTTCGTCTTTCTGATGACCACCCTGATCGTGGTGCCCAACGGGAGAATTTATGTGTCCGGAGAGAGCGCCCGGCAGGTGGCGGTAAAAATCTTTGTCGCCCCGAACGCCTGTGTGCCCATCCTGGTGTTTCGTCTGGCCTGGCTGGCCCTGATGGGGTGGATTGGCGCCGCCGTGCAAATCAAACGCTGGCATGATCTGGGCAAAACCGGGTGGCTGGTGCTGATCAATCTCGTCCCCGGCGTCGGCAGCCTGGTCTCGCTCGTCGTGCTGGGCTTCTTCAAAAGTGCGACCAACCCGACGAAATACGGCAATGAATCCAGCCCCGGGGTGCTGGGCTATCGCCAGACCTGGGCGTTTTTCTGGGGAAAGTTTCTCACGGACGGGGTCTGGTGGTTTTATCTGTTCTGGCTGCCGGATTATCTCAAGAAACAGTTTGGCATGGACAAGCACCAGGTCATGCTGCCGACGTTCATCGTGTACGGGGTCGCCATTGTGGGCAGCGTGTATGGGGGCAGCATACCCATGACCCTGATCAAAAAAGGGATGGCCGTTTACAAGGCCCGTATGCTGGCCATGTTCCTGATCGCCCTCGCGCCGCTGACCGTGTTGAGCACGCAATATTTCGGCAACGTGGAGCATTTCGGGAACACCTGGGCGGCGGTGCTGGCCGTGGCCACCATCTGCGTGGGGGCCGCCGCGCATCAGGCCTGGTCAGCCAACCTGTTCACCACCGTTTCCGACATGTTTCCGAAGCGGACGGTGGGCTCGGTCACGGGCATCGGCGCCATGGCCGGCGGCCTCGGCGGCGTGCTGGTGCAGCAACTTGCCGGCGGCCTGACCGATGCGTATAAAGCCACGCCCAAAACGGCCTACCTGATGATGTTCATCATGTGTGCCGGGAGCTATCTGGTGGCGTGGGGCATAATGAAAGCGCTCGTGCCACGGCACAAACCGATCACCGATCTGTAAGTGCGTGCCGCACGGGCCAACTTCAACAGGGGACCACAGACGACAGACTACGGACCGGGAAAAACAAAGCAGAAAGAACAAAATTAACCACGCTGAACCGGACCGCGCGCCCACAGAGCCCAAGCCACCGCGGCGACCCGGGATGGGTCGCGGTCCGATTCAAAGGCCGGGTCTTATTATAGGCCGCGGCGCAAACAAGAATCAGATGCTCATCGCGTCAAACCCGCCATCCACCACCAGTTCCGCGCCGGTGATGAAGCTGCCGGCATCCGACGCCAGCAGCAAGGTGGCGCCGACGAGCTCCTGCGGCTCGCCAAAGCGTTTCATGGGGGTCTTGCCCATGATTTGAGCGACGCGCTCGGGGTTCAGCACCTTGCGGTTCTGCTCCGCCGGGAAAAAGCCCGGAACCAGGATGTTCACGCGCACGCCGGCGGCGGCCCATTCGCGGGCGAGGTTTTTGGACAGGTTATGCACGGCGGCCTTCGAAGCTGAGTAGGTGAACACGCGAGACAGGGGGGTGAGGCCCGAGGCCGAGCCGAGATTGATGATGCTGCCGGATTTCTGTTCCACTAGATGGCGGCCGAAAACCTGGCAAGCCAGCACGACGCCCTTCAAATTCACGGTGAGGATGCGGTCAAACTCGTCTTCAGGGATGTCGAAGAACGGCGTCGGCGAATTGATGCCCGCACCGTTCACCAGGATGTCCACGCGACCAAGCCTGGCGAGCACGTCGGCCAGCAGTTTTTGCAAACCGGCCTTGGAAGTCGCGTCGCAGGGAAAGAATTCCGCCCGGCCGCCGCCTTGGGCGATTTTGTCGATACGAGCCTGGGCCTTGGCGGCATCACGGCCGACGAGAGCGACCGCCGCGCCGGCTATGGCCAGGCCTTCGGCCATTTCGCCGCACAGCACACCCGTGCCGCCGATGACGACCGCGACCTTGCCTTTGAGGGAGAACAGTTCTGTTGGTGTTTTCATATATTATTTTGATTTCCTAAACAATTTAAGCGCCTCACCTCACCGGATGGGGAGCGGGTGGGTTTGGCTTTTATCGCTGGACGCGGGCGCTGCCGCCGCCAAAGGTTTTTTCGACTTCCCGGCGTGTGGCCATCGAGGTGTCGCCGGGGGTGGTGGAAGCGAGCGCGCCGTGCGCGGCGCCATAGTCAACGGCTTTTTGCGGGTCGTTGAATTCGAGGAAGCCGAATTGCAGGCCGCTGGCAAAGCTGTCGCCGCCGCCGACGCGATCCAGAATTTCCAGCCCGGGATAGGGGCGGCTCTCAAAGAATTTCCCGTCGTGCCAGAGAATCGCGCTCCAGTCGTTTTTGGTGGCGGTGATGACCCGGCGCAGCGTGGTGGCGGCCACCTTGAAATTCGGATACGCCTTCACCGCGGTCTCGATCATGGCCTTGAACGCATCGGTTTCAATCGTGCTCAAGTTGTGGTCGGCGCCTTTCACCTCGAAGCCGAGGCTGGCGGTGAAATCCTCCTCGTTGCCGATCATCACATCCACATATCTGGCGATTTCACGGTTGACCTCCTGGGCTTTCTTGAGGCCGCCGATGGATTTCCAGAGCGAGGGCCGATAATTCAAATCGTAGCTGACGATGACGCCGTGTCGCTTCGCCGCCTGCACCGCTTCGATGGTCAATGCCGCAGTGGTTTCGGACAAGGCGGCGAAAATGCCGCCGGTGTGCAGCCAGCGGGTGCCGACTTTGCCAAAAAGGTGATCCCAGTCGAAATCGCCCGGCCGGAGCTGCGACGCGGCGGAATTGCCCCGGTCAGAAACGCCAATGGCACCGCGGAGGCCAAAACCGCGCTCGGTGAAGTTCAAGCCGTTGCGGATGCCGCGGCCAATGCCATCATCCGCGCGCCACCGGATGAAATCCGTGTCCACGCCGCCTTGCATAATGAAATCCTCGATGAGATGGCCGACCTCGTTGTCCACGAACGCGGTGCAGACGGCGGTTTTGAGGCCGAAGCATTTGCGGAGGCCGCGCGAGGTGTTGTATTCGCCGCCGCCTTCCCACGCGGCGAAGCGCCGCGCGGTGCGGATGCGCCCTTCGCCGGGGTCGAGGCGGAGCATGACTTCGCCCAGGGAAATCTGCGCATATTCACAGGCGGCCGCCGGTCTGAGGTTAAGTGCCATGCGATAAAACTAATTTGAAAAGCGGCGGCGGCAAGCCCAAAGGCCGAGCGCGGGATTGGAGATATAGAATATCTTTTCGCCGTCGGGCAGCGTGTTCCAGCCGTCTTTCAACTGCCTTGGATCGTAACGCTGCATCATGGTTTTCAGGTCGGCGTATTTAAAATTTACTCCTTCAATTTCCGCCTGCGTCAGATGGCCGGGGCAGTAGGTGATGCCAAAGCGGCCCTCGCTGGAGCCGTGGATGAGGTGGGCCGCCGCGCTCAAATTGTTTTGCAGCTCGGCATTCGCCCGCGTCGCCGCGAGCGTGGCGGGCGTGCCGCGATAACCGTATTTGCGGATGAGCCGGTCAATCTCGTGATCCTCGCCGAATTCCCTGAGGCCGGGCGCGAGGATGAGGAGTTCGCCGCCGTCGGCCATCGCCATGCGGGTGCGGTAAACCGCCTTGTTGCCGAGCCAGGTGCTCTTGAATTCGGCCGGGTCGAGATAGACGACCACCTTTTTCAGCGGCGCTTCCAGCATCTCGAAATTCACCTCCAGCGACAGCGCGGCGGCCTTTTCAAAACCGGAGGCGTCATCGCTCACGAACAGGCCGCGGACGACCAGCCGGCCGCCGGGGCCGCGACCAACGACGGTGTGGACATAGACAATCGGGAGGTGGCTGGTGAAATGTTCCGAGGCGTAGTTCAGGATGCGGCGGACGGGAGTGTCGGCCCGGCCCATCATGCGCTCCATGCCGAAGGCGGCGCCGACGAAATGGCTTTTATTGATGCCCGCCTGGCCGCCGGTGCCCACAAAGATGTTCTTGTTATAGTTCGCCATGCCGATGACTTCATGCGGCACGACCTGGCCGATCGAGAGGATCAGATCGTGGCCGCCGGTCGCGATGAGGTTGGCCACCTGCGCGGGCCACGGAAAATCCACCGCACCGCCGGAAACTTCCCGGACGAACGCTGCCGGCACTTCGCCGACGGTGGTGATGCCGGTGCGCCAGTTGTGGACGCGGAAAAGATATTCCGGCACGCCGTGGAACATTTCCCGAATCTGGTCGCCGGTCATCGCCGTGTGTGTGCCGAGCGCGGGCAGCACGTCCGTCATTTTTTCGCCATAGAAATCGTACGCGAGTCGGGTCAGCCGGCCGGCCTGCGAATGGAAGCGGGTGAAGTCCGGCGGCACGGCGAGCACGCGCGACCGCGGGCCGAGCCGCTCCAGCGCGGCAAACAAGCCGGCGCGCAAATCGGCGTCGGACAATTCATCGGTGACAGAGCCGCGGGCGAAATAGAGCATAAATCAGCGCTGGATGCGGGCCGAGCCGCCCTGGGCAAACGCCTTGACCTGCTCGACGGTCGCCATGGTGGTGTCGCCGGGGAACGTGGTGAGCAGCGCGCCGTGCGCCCAGCCGAGGTTGACGGCCTCCTGCTCGCTCGCGCCGGACAGCAGGCCGTAGAAAAATCCCGCGGCATAGCCGTCGCCGCCGCCGACGCGGTCAATGACGTCCAGCTCGCACATGGGCGACTGGTAGGTTTGGCCGTTGACCCAGGCGACGGCGCCCCAGGTGTGGCGGTTGGTGGAATGGACTTCGCGCAACGTGGTGGCGACCACCTTGATGTTGGGGAACTTTTTCACGGCTTTATCAATCACCGCGTAGAACGCCGACGGGTCAAGTTTGGATTTGCTTTCCACGTCCTGGCCCTCGATGCCGAGGCCCTTCTGGAGATCCTCCTCATTGCCGACGAGCACATCCACGTGCTGCACGATGCGGCCGAGCACGTCGAGCGCCTTGGCCTGGCCGCCCCAGATGTCCCAGAGCTTTTGGCGGTAGTTGAGGTCGAACGAGGTCACGGCCCCGGCCGCCTTGGCGGCCTTCATGGCCTCGACGATGAGCTCGCCGGTGGTCTCGGACAGCGCGGCGAAAATACCGCCGCTGTGGAACCAGCGGACGCCCGCGCCGAAAATCTCAGGCCAATTGAAATCGCCGGGCTGGAGCCGGCCGGCGGCCTCGTTGCTGCGGTTGTAAAACACCACGGGCGCGCGGACGCCCTGGCCGCGGTCCGAATAAACCGTGGCCAGGTTCGGCCCGCGCACGCCGTCATGCTTGAATTTCTTATAGAACGGCTTCACGCCCATCGCGCGGACGCGCTCGGCGATGAGGTCGCCGATAGGATAATCCACCATGGCGCTGGCGATGCCGGTGCGGAGGCGGAAACAGTCGGCAAGGTTGGCGGAGACGTTGAATTCGCCGCCGCTGACGTGGATATCGCAGTGCGTTGCCTTGCGGAACGGGATGATGCCGGGGTCAAGGCGATGGACGAGCGCGCCGAGCGAGAGAAAATCGAGGGCGCCTTCGGGTTGGAGGTTGAGGCCGTATTTCATATGTTTTTTGATGGATAACCGGGTGAATTTTCCGCCCGCAAAACGTCGAGTCCGCGGCCACGGAAAGAACCGGACCCCAATCTACAAAACCGGCGCTTAAAAAGCAAAAGCGGAGGCGACCAAAACAGCGCCTCCGCCCTTAAAAAAGCGGCTTAAAAGCCCAGCGGGGAGCTGGCCATGGTGTTCAACCGCGCCTGCGCCTGCCGGGTAAGGCTGGTGAAAACCATCGAGACCAGGTAGCCGGTGTGCTTGTTGCCGGAGCAACTGACCACAATCCCGTGGCAGGAAAGCCGGCTGCCGTCCGAGGGCGATTGCAGCGAGACGGTCATCTCGGCCCACTCGTGGAAAGCCGAAGGGCTGCGAAACTCGATGCCATTTTTGTGAACGGAAACCTTGTCCGCGGAAAGTTCCAGCGCGGCTTCCCGGCTGGCGACGTTGACCGGACTTTCAAAGGAACCCAGATTGGAAACTTGCTTTGCACTCATAAGAATAATTCACACTACCATGACAATTTACGGCGTCAAATTGAAGTTTCACCATTCGATGACCGCCGCGCCCCAGGTCAGCCCCGCGCCGAAGGCGACGATCAGGATCAGGTCGCCCCGCGCGATTTTCCCCGAATGGACGGCCTCATCCAGCGCGATGGCCACGGAGGCGGCGGAAGTGTTGCCGTATTTGTGGAGGTTGACGAAGAGCTGTTCCGGCGTGGCGCCCAGGCGATCACCGACGGCGTCCACGATGCGGCGGTTGGCCTGATGGGGGATGATGCATTTGATCTGGTCGATCTGGAGTTCGCAGCGCTGCAAGGCTTCGTTGGCCGCGCTGCACATGGCCTGCACGGCGTTCTTGAAGGTTTCCTTGCCGTCCATGCGGAGAAAATGCAGGCCGTCGGCGACGGTGGCCGCCGAAGCCGGACACGCGCTGCCGCCGCCGGGCATGGACAGGAGGCCAGCCTTGGCGCCGTCCGCGCCGAGCACGGTTGTGAGCAGCCCATGCGCGTCGGGGCGATGCTGCAAAACCGCCGCGCCGGCACCGTCGCCGAAGAGGACGCAGGTGTTGCGGTCGGTCCAGTTGGTGATGGACGAAAGTTTCTCCGCGCCGATGACGAGCACCGTTTCGCAGGCGCGCGACATGATGAAATTCTGGCCGACTTCCAGCGCGTAAATGAAGCCGGAGCAGGCGGCCTCGATGTCAAAAGCCGGGATGCGGCGCGCGCCGATTTTCTGCTGGACGAGGCAGGCGGTGTTGGGGAACGGCATGTCGGGCGTGATGCTGGCGACGATGATGAGGTCAATCTGGTCCGCGGTGACGCCGGCCATTTTCAGGGCGCGTTCGGCGGCCTTGGCCGCGAGGTCGGAAGTGAATTCATTGGCGGCGGCAATGCGGCGCTCCTTGATGCCGGTGCGGGTAGTGATCCATTCGTCGGAGGTATCGACCATTTTTTCGAGGTCGGCATTGGTCAGGATGCGTTCCGGCACATAGGAGCCGACGCCGCTGATGGAGCAGGACCGTCCGAGAAAATTATGCTGGGCGCGCGGATTGATCATGGTTAGGCGGGGGCGGGGCCGGCGTCGGCCGCGAGGATGAGATTCGCGGCGGCGATGTCGCGGGCGATGGTCTGGTTGATTTGCGTCTGCACTGCGTTCACGGTTACGCGGATGGCGCTGGCCACGGCGCGTTCGTTGGCGGAGGCATGACCCTTGAATATCAGGCCGTTGAAACCGAGCATCGGGGCGCCCCCATAGACCTCCGGATCCATGCGGCGGCGGATGGCCTGAAACGCGCCCTTGGCCAGGTACGCGCCGAGCTTGCGCTGCGCGGTGTGCATGAGCTCGCGCTTGAGCATGGAGAACATCGCGACGGCGAGGCTCTCGATGGATTTCAACACGATGTTGCCGACAAAACCGTCGCAAACGACCACGTCCACGTGATCCTTGAACAGGTCATGGCCCTCGACGTTGCCGATGAAATTCAGGTCGAGTTTTTTGCAGAGTTGAAAGGCCTCGAGTGTCAAATTGTTGCCCTTGGAATCCTCGGTGCCGATGCTTAAAATGCCGACGCGCGGCCGGCTGCGCTTCAAAATTTCGCGGGAATAGACGCTGCCCATCACGGCAAACTGGGCGAGGTGAAGGGGCTTGCATTCCACATTCGCCCCGGCGTCGAGCAGGACAAATTCGCTTTCATGGCGCGGGATCACGGTGGCGATGCACCCGCGGTCAACGCCGGGGATGCGACCCACCTTGAACGTCCCCGCCGCGAAGATGCCGCCGGTGTTGCCGAGAGAGATGAGGGCGTCAGCCTTGCCTTCGCTGACGAGGTCGGCGGCGCGGGCGATGGAGGAATCCTTTTTCTTGCGAAGGGCAATGGCCGGCTTGTCCTGCATCTCCACCACTTCGGAAGCGTGAACGACGCGAACGCGGTGGTCGCGAAACCCGCGCAGGGGGAGCGCGGCGTGGATTTCATCCTTGTTGCCGACCAGAAAGACGGCGGAGATTTTTTTATTCTCCTCCAAGGCGCGTTTTACGCCGGCGATGACGACCCCGCAGCCGTGGTCGCCGCCCATGACATCCACTGCAATGCGCATGACTGGTAGTTTTTAGCTTTTAATTTCTAGCTTTGAGCTGGGCGGCCGCGGTCCGGCCGGCGCAACTCAAAATTCAAAACTTAAAATTAAAAACCCGTCAAGCGCCGGCCGTGACGGTCAGAACCTGGCGACCCTTGTAAAAGCCGCACTTGGGGCAGACCCGGTGCGGCACATACGGCGCGTCGCACTGCGGGCATTTGTTCAATTGCGGCAGTTTGAGCACGCTGTTGTAAGCCCGGCGCATGCGCTGCCGGCTCGTTGACGGTTTTCTTTTTGGAACGCCCATAAATTCGTTATTTAAGTTTCAGTTTATCAAGTTCAGCCCACGCGGCGGCCGGTTTTTCCACGGCTTTAGCCGAACGGGCAGCTTTGCTTTTCAATCCCGCGCAATCCGGTCTGCACAACGGATGTTGCGGAAAGTCGAGCAGAATATCCTCCCGCACGAAGGGAGTCAAGTCCACACAATCGTTCTCCACGGCCACCTTGTCCTCGCCCTCCAGCGGCAGATGCGCCGCCCAGCCGTTCAGTTTCAGCTCGGTTTTGAACGGTTTCAGGCAGCGGGCGCACTCACAATCCAGCGGCAACGTCAGCGAACCGGTCACCAAAAGGGCATCGTGCAATAGTTCCACCGACAAATCATAGCGGAGAGGCCGGTCCACGTGGACCAAGTCATCGCGCACGCCCAAGTCCAAGCCGATCACGGGCAGTTCGCCCTGGAGATGCAGGCCGTGTTCCTCCAGATGGCGGAGATTGACGCTCAGATTCATGAGTTAATTTAACCGCAAAAACACCCGGGCACAAAGAAAACCAACCGATCAAATCCGGGCGCCCCGGGGCCGCGCCGGCTTCAGCTTTTTCTGCAGGGCCGCCGACACATGCGCCGGGACAAAGGGGCGGACGTCGCCGCCGAGCCGGGCGATTTCCTTCACGATGCGCGAGCTCAAAAACGTATAGGTGTCCTTGGGCATCATAAAAATGGTCTCAATGTTTTCGTCGAGCTTGCGGTTCATCAGGGCCAGCTGGAACTCGAACTCAAAGTCAGACACGGCACGCAGCCCGCGGACGATCGTGCCGGCCTGGCGGGCCGCGGCGTATTCCACGAGCAGGCCATCGAACGAGTCGGTGGCGACCGGCGGCAGGTGCGCCACCGCTTTTTTCACCAGCGCCAGCCGCTCGGCGAGCGTGAACAGGGGGTGTTTGCTTTCATTTTCCGCCACCGCCACGATGACGCGGTCGAACAGTTTGGCGGCCCGTTGGATCACGTCCAGATGGCCATTGGTCAGTGGGTCAAAACTGCCGGGATAAATCGCGGTGCGTTTCATCAGTTGTTAATTATACATTTATGGTTTTTAGCCGGGGTCGTCCGCCACTGCAACGAGTTTAACTTAAAATAAAAAATCCAAAACCCAAAACTATTTCCACGGCACCTCGTAAATCCGCACGGCGTTCTTGATGCCCTTGACCGTCACTGGAAACAGCTCGAGGCAGGTGGAGGCCAGCACCGGCGCGTGTCGGAGCAACTGATAATAGGTGGTGTCGCTGATGATGATGCGGCCGCTGCCGGCCACGCCCTCGAGCCGGCTGGCGAGGTTCACCTCGCGGCCGAAAACGGTGTAATTGAAGATGTGCCGGTCCGAACCCATCAAGCCGACCGTGACGAGGCCGGTGTTGACGCCGGTGCCGAGCTGCAGGGCGACGTGCAAAGGCCGGGGCGGCAGGCCGGCGGCGAGGCGGGCGCGGTTGTCCAGGTCACGGGCGGGATTCCGGGCGAGCCGCTGCTCGTTGAGCTTCAGGATGGCGCGTTGCGCCTCAATGGCCGCCTCGACGCAGGCGAGCGCGTGCCGGTCAGCCGGCACCGGCGCGTTCCAAAAGGCCATCACGCAGTCACCGATGTATTTGTCGAGCGTGCCGCCGTGGTTTTTCACGGCGTCGGCCACGGCGGCAAGGTAGAGGTTCACGGTCTCCAGCGTTTCGCGCGCCGACTCCTCAAAGAATTTTTCCGCCGCCGCCAGCTCCACCCGGTTGGTGCGGACAAACTCCGAAACCTGCTCCTGCATCTCATCAGTCAGCGTGGTAAATCCGCGCACATCGGCGAAAAACACTGTGACTTCCCGCCGCGCCCCGCCGAGGGAAAGCTCATCGGCGGCGAGCAGCTCGTTGACGACATCGGGCGAAACCAGCCGGGAAAAAATGGATTTGACCCGGCGTTTTTCGTCCGCCTCGAACATGACGCGGTAGGCGACCAGCAGCAAATATTCCATCAGCATCGCGGCCCACGGGAACACCAGCGGGAGCCAGAAACGGAATTTCACGAACACGGCGAACGCGATGGCGGAGTAAGCCGCCGCGAGCAGAAAAATTCCGCCTGCCGCCGCGAAGGCGCGCGACTGCCAGGTGAGCAGGGCCGTGAGCGCGCCGAGAAAAAGAATCAGCGCCAGTTCCGTCGGCAGCGTCGCGCGGCGGATGAACCGGCCGGTGATGATGGAGCTGGCGACATTCCAGTGTTTGCTCACCAGCAAGGTGTCGTTCTCCAGCGGCGTCGCGCCGCGGTCGGTAAGGTCGTTGCCCTGTGCGGCGGAGCCGATGATGACAAGCTTGCCGCGAAAGTCATCGCGCAGGCCGTTTGTCCGGCCCAGCAGCCGAAGCTTGTCCTGTTTGAGCACTTCTTCAATGGGCGTGCGAAGGATGCCGGCGCGGTTCGCCGCCAACTGCCAGTTGATGTAAAAATACCCGTCGGGGTCCACGGGAATGGTGCGTTCGACTCCGCCCGCGCCGTGCAAAATGATTTTTCCTCGCGGTAAATCCACGACCGCATGCTCCAGATCCAGTTTCAACTCCTGAGCGGCCATGACGATGCCCAGGTCCCAGACGCGCGTGAAGGGCTGGTCGTGGCGTTTCCAGCCGTGGGGAATATCGTCGCCGACAAAATCGGCGAGGTCGAAATTGCCGTCGCGGTCAAGTTTTACGGCAAAATTTGTTCCGGGAAGCGGCAGCAGGATTTTATCCGGCCCGATGCGGGCCTGATCCAGATCGATGCCGAGCTGATGCGCGGCGGATTTGAAGGCGGGATGCCATTTCAAACTGAAGCTTTTTATCCGGCGCAAAACGCCGTCGGAGTCCTTGTCGGTGGAAATGTCGCCCAGCGCAAGCGAGTTGGTGGCGAACAAATCGGGGGGCGTGACCCGGTCCGTGAAGGCGGAGACGACGTTGCCGGCGCGGCGCATTTGCAGCGCGAAAAAAACGTCGGATTCCATGAGACCCCCGTCGGCCATTTGAACCTGCGGATGATCCGTGCGTAACTCACCAAATAAGACATCGAAGGCAATGGTCTTTGAACCTTGTGCGGAAAGTTCCTCGACAAGGCGACCGTAAACCTGACGTTGCCAGTAGAGGCCGGAGTGATAACCAAGCTTCAAACCCTTCACATTGCCACTGTTTACGGCGGCGATGCTGGAATCCTCCATTGAAACAAAGGCAAGGTTGGTGGCTGCGGGAAAAGGAAATTTCTGGGCGGCACGGACGCGCCAGTCGTAGGTCATGCGCTCCAGCCGGTCGGCAACATCCGGGTTCCACAGGCGGAGTCCGCAAACGAGCGCGAGGACGGCAACCGCCAGAACGGCGGGCGCGCGCTGGGGACGCTTGAATTTCACCCCGTTGGATTAAACAAAAAACCAACGCAACTCAAGGCTGCGCTGGTTATGAAAGCAAAATTAACCTCAAAG
This sequence comes from uncultured Verrucomicrobia subdivision 3 bacterium, assembly GCA_903917705.1. Classification (GTDB taxonomy): domain Bacteria; phylum Verrucomicrobiota; class Verrucomicrobiia; order Limisphaerales; family UBA11358; genus UBA11358. Next base: position 18,568 of record CAIXBQ010000061.1, read on the forward strand.
CGGATGCGGCGGATGGGGCGGATGGGACGGATGTCCGTGAATCGGCGACACATAACATTGAGTATGGTCAAAGTCGAAGTTCGCCACCTGGATATAGACCGTCCGCAAGGCGGTGAAAATATCGGAAAGAATCCGGCCCAAGTCCGGGGGGATGGCCGACGGCTGGCCGGTGGCCGGGTCAAACAACTGTCCGGCAGCCACCAGATAAACCTTGGTGGAGCCATCCGGGAGGGTCAGGGAAAGCACCAGCCCGCCGCCGTGGCTTTCAAACACCGCCACCACGCCGTCAACGGTGATGCTGAACATCGTACCCCGCACACCGGCAATGCCATTGGGAATCTTCACCGTGTATTGGGAGGCGCCGGTGAGCTTTTTCACGCTGGCGTAAATTTTGCCCTGCTTCAGGTTCAGTTCCGTGTCGCTGACGGTGTCGGCTCCGGTATCGGTGACATTGAGCTTGTCGATGGCCAGCGTGGTGTTAGGGGTCAGGCGGACGGCGTTTTGTTCGGCGGCGGGCTTGTAGGTGACCATGCCGCGAACCGGCGCGTCGGGCGCTAGGGCCACCTGATCGGGACGCCACTTGGCTTCGGGAAGCCATTGGGATTGCGGCAAATCAATCTGCCGGCCGAGGACGAGATCTACCACGCCGTTTTCGCCGGTGCGGACCTGGCAGCCGGGGGTCAGGTGAATGCCGGCCACGAGCGGATGCCAGTTGCCATCGCCCAGCGTGTAGCTGGCCAAACCGACCACTCGAACCACGGTGCCATAGCCCTGCTTGGTATCCCCGGCGGAAGAAGTGACGGCAACTGCCAGAATGGCGCCGCACAGAACCGCACCTAACATTTTTTGAAAGCTTTTCATAAACAAAAACCTTTGCGCTGTTTTAGACTGGGTGAAATATAGCCGCCGTTCTTCCAGCTTGTCAACCGGCATTTCCGTCAAAAGGCGGTGGGCGGCAGCGGCTGGCCCGAGGCTTTTTCGGTCAGTTTCGGCTCGCAGATCCGCAGGTAATTCCAGGCGGTGTTGTTTTCGCCGCTAAGCCGGGTGGATCGTTCAAACCATCGCCGCGCGGCGGCGTAATCGCCGGTCTGGACGTAGTGCCAGCCGATGTTGGCCACTGTGAAATAGCCGTTTGGATCGCAGCTTTCGGCCGTGCTGTAATACGGCTCCGCCTCGGCGTGCCGGCCGAGCCAGTCGAGGCACATGCCGGTGCGCAGCCAGCTGTAGCCGTCGTGGGGGTTGTCGCGGAGAGCCCGCGCATACCAAGCCATCGCTTCCCTCGCCAGTTCTTCGTAGTTTTCGCCGCCGGTGAAGCTTTGGGTGCGGTAACATTCGCCGATGTCGTAGGCGGTCTGGCAATTGCCCGGTTCGGCCGCAAACGCCCTGGCCAGCATCGCCGCGCGCTCCGGCGAAAACAGCTGGGTTTGTTCCGCCCGCGCCAGCCATCGCGTTTCGGGCCAGCCCCGCCATTCCTGTGCGACCAGGCAGACCGCCGCCGCGCCGAGCGCGCCCGTCAGCGCCAGTTTCACCGGCCGGCCCGCCCGGAACCAGTGCCGCTCGGTGGCGAACCGCAGGTTGCTCGCCATCAGCGCCAGCAGCGTCACGCCGGCGAGCGCGTTGGCGGGGATGTGCAGGTTGAAATCCATCGTCGAATGCACCGCCAGCGCCGTCAGCCCGCCCGCCGCGCCGAGGAAAAAGGCGAACCGGTTGCTCTGCCCGCTGCCAAAGTCATTTTCCTCGCGCCGCACATGCGGCCATGTTTTCACCAGCCCGAAAATGAACAGGCCGATGCCCGCGAACACGATCACCCCGCCCGCCGTGCCCCAATCCGCCAGCAGGTTCAAATAATCGTTGTGCGCGTGGTCGGGCCGCATCTGGAGGTTTTCAGGCCGGTATTCCCGGAAGCGGTAATCGTAAAGCCCCGGGCCGACGCCCCACCAGAAATGATCGCCCCACATCCGCCCCGCCCCGCGCCACATCTCCAGCCGCGAGTTCAGGTCAAACACGCCCGGGCCCGCGCCATCCGCCTGCTCCACGCGGCGCATGAAACCGATGGTTTTCGACAGGTATTGCGACACAAAAATCGCTCCGCCCGCCAGCAACGCCAGCAGCAGCAGCCAGGCTTTCAAGCGATGGTTGCGGTGGCGGAGGAGGATGCCCACCACCAGCAGAATGCCCGCCGCCGCCGCCACGCAGCCCGCGCGCGAGAACGTCACCGCCAGTCCCGCCGACATCGCCACCGCCGCGTAAGCCAGCAGGATGCGCGCGATGATGTTTACCTTGCCCACCAGCAGAAAGGCCAGTGCCAGCGGCAGCAGCAGCGCCAGGAAGCCCGCGAGATTGTTGGGCGAAATGAAAGTGCCCGACGCCCGGCCCGTATAGGGCGAGAGCAGATTCCAGACCTGGTTGGAATGATGCATCAGCTGCGCCACCGCGTAGCCCGCCACCAGCGTGGCCACGGCGATCAGCGCGAAACTCACCACCGTGATCTCCTCCTGCCCGCGCAGATTGTTCAAAATCGCAAAGAATAAAAAGCCGAACACCACCACCTGCAGCGTTTCCTGCCGCGCGATGTATTCGATATCCGCCGTGAGATAGCGCGCCACCGCGTAGAGCACGAACACCGCCACCGCCCACGCCAGCGGCGGCCAGAGAATTTTCGATTTACGGCGGCCGAGCCACAGGCGCACGCCCCAGAGCGCGAACACCCCCGCCGCCAGGCCCTGCACCACGAGGAACGCCCACGCATCCACCGCCCCGAACGCCAGCGGGGCAAACACCAGCATCCCGAGCAACAGCGTCAGGATGCCGCGCGCGCACCACCAGTCCAGATTTCTGCGGGTATAAACCATCCGGCGAAAAAATGGCCTGAGCCCGCCAGCGAGTAAAGCCGCAAAGTTTCCGCCGCCAATCCGCCCGTCGCCGACCCCGCTCCGAATTTCAAACCGCGCCGTCGGGTTTGGTTAATCGCGCCACCTCCGGGTCCGGCGTTGGCGGGGGATTGCCCCCGGGGCCGGCCTCCGCGCGGTATTCCAGGAGGTCGCCCGGCTGGCAATCCAGGTGACGGCAGATCGCTTCCAGCGTGGAGAAGCGGATGGCGCGGGCCTTGCCCGTTTTGAGGATGGAGAGATTTTGGGGGGTGATATCCACGCCATCGGCCAGGTCATTCAGGCGCAACTTGCGCCGGGCGAGGACCACATCGAGATTTACAATGATTGGCATGTCAAAAAGAAGGATGAAGGATGAAGGCAGAATGTTGAAGTGACGCGTTGTTCTTTACTTCTTCATTCATAATTCTGCCTTCTTACTTACACGGTTAATTCCTGTTCCTCCTGCAATTCCTGCGCCTCGCGGAAGAACCAGGCGACAAACTTCAAAATCAGCGCCGCAAACAAATCGCCAATATCCGGGGGGAAATAGTAGAGGCTGAAGTCCTGCGGGTTTTTCCAGGGTTGCTGCATGAGCACATAGAAAATGATTTCATAAATCCACAGTGCCAGCCACCAGTTGGCCGCCGCACCCAATAATCCCACGGTGCGTGCATCGAAGAAGCATCCCTGCTTCAGCCGGCCGAGGAAACGGAAAATCTTCAAGTTTGTCAGGAAGGCGAACCCATAGACCGGGATTTCCAGGAACATGGTAAACGAATTGGCAGGCTGCTTAGAAATGTGGAGTTCAACCATGGCGGTGAAAAAGGCGATCGGGATCATCGCTCCCCATATCACCAATCCGGCAAAGGCGATATTTCGCAGCCCCGTGCTGACCTTGATGATTTTGGCTTTGTTCTGAAAATTTTTCATAAAATTTAGATTCAATTGTTAGTTACTGCTTCGCTTGGGCCTCACACCGTCAATTCCTGCTCCTCCTGGATTTTCCGGCCCTCGTCCATGATCCAGGACACGAATATTATCAGCAGCCCGATGAATATCGGCGTCGTGCTCAACTGCACATCGCGGACGGCGCTCTGCAATTGACTATCCAGCCCAAAATTGCCGATCAGAAAATATCCCATCGAGTGGATGTGGCGGCTGTTTTTGGCCGAGAACAAAATGCCCCGCCGATACAGCCCGAACAGCGAGAACATCACCCAATAGGCAAAGCCACCCCAAGCCATTTTAATCAGCCAGCAGATCAGCACCTCCTGCGGCATGTCTGAAGGCGAGTCGTAGATGTGATGCTCCGAAACGACGATGCGCACCTTGGAATGCGATAAAAACGGCCAGCCCAGAAATGACGCCAGCAGCGAGTAGCAGGCGAGCGCAAAAAAGATCACCATCAATACTTGAATCCACCAACTGGCGCGCTGGATGCGTTTGAGCCGGCCCGCGCGGTCTTCCACCGAGTCCGGCAGCCGGTTCCGCGACAGCAGCCGGAATCCGCTATAACAGACCAAAATGAACACAAAAGTGATGAGGCAGAAGAAATCCATGCGCCCACCCTAAAACCAGCCACCCCACAAGTCAATAACTTTTTAATGATAATCGATAAATAATGGCCGTTGAACGCTTTCGAAGGTCATTTCCTGGATAGCGGATGGCTTCGGACGAAGGAAATAGTCGTTTCCTGGATAGCGGGTGCCTTCGAACGAAAGAAATGGTCGTTTCCTGGATTGCGGGTGGCTTCGAACGAAGGAAATGGTCGTTTCCTGGATAGCGGACGCCTTCGAACGAAGGAAATAGTCATTTCCTATTTAGCGGGTGGCTTCGGAAGCTGGAAAAGGTCGTTTCCTGTGGGAGTTCAAATCCGGTTCGGTAAAACGGCGTTTGGAATGGCGGCAAACGGGTGGGGCGAGCGTACCCGCGAGCCGCCGCTTTTGCCAGACATCCCGACGGCTCGCGAGGACGCTCGCCCCACCCACCACACAAAATGCCACGTTCCGGGTGAAATGCGAGCGCTGGCGATTGGCTTCGGCCGCGTCCGGCGGTTTTGGCGGCGGCGCCAGGATTAACCAAAATTTGCGAAAAGATTTAGCAAGAAAAGAGAAGACCGTTTCCCAAACAGGCCGATGATAGCAATGGTAGTAAAAAAATAAAAACCGTCAAATTTATGCGCTTCATGGATGCAGGGGAAAAAATGGACTCCGGAATCCGCATGAATGAAACGGGACCGGTAAACGTCAAAATAAAACACACTCATATGCGCGACATCCATATTTGGCTCACCAACTTGTTTGACGATATTAAAATCAGCCTCGCCTGCCTGCTGGCTTTCGCCTCGGATCATTTGCAGCGGATGCAGTCGAATCCGTTGCCCGAGCTCGCGGCGCGCATCATCGCCACGAACATTGCGCTGGGCCAGGTCAGCGCCGCCTTCAGCGATGACGACGCCACCCTCGGCCTGCGCATGGCGCGCAAGCAGGCCAAGAATGATTATCGCAAAGCGCTCCCGGCCAAGGTCGGCAAGATCGCCGTGGCCGTGGAAAACGCCTTCGGCGAGAAGTCCGAACAGTTTGTGCAATGCTTTCCGCACGGGCGCACCGTGTTCAGCAAGAGCACGGATGATGAGCTGGCGAACAACCTGCAAACGGTCATCACCGGGGTGGAAGCGCTCACGCCGCCGCTGCCCGCGCAAGTCCACACCGATGCGACGGCTTTGCTCACCGGCTGGACGGCGGTCTATACGCCCAGCGAAACCGCCACCGGCACCAAGACGAACACGGAGGCGGCCAAAAACACGGCGCGCGCAGCGTTGCAACTGGAACTGTTCAAGAATCTGCTGACGCTGGCGATGCTCTTTGCCCGCCAGCCGGAACAACTGGATCTATATATGCAGCAGAGTTTGTTGCAGCCGCACACGCACACGCCCGCCACGCCGACGCCGCCAACGCCGCCGACGACAACGGAACCGTGATCTGAATCTGAAGCCGCCTAGCCCGGATATTTCATAGCGAGGTTTGATTTTTGGAAAAAGAGGCCTGAGAACGGGAAAAAGTGGCAACCGAGATTGCTTTCGATGAGGTGGCCAAGTTCCGGCGATGAAAATTGGCTGAGCGCGCCGTTTTTGGAGACA
>CAIXBQ010000062.1 GCA_903917705.1 uncultured Verrucomicrobia subdivision 3 bacterium
ACCGGCCTCCGGGCATTTATTCGAACAGCAACGACGCGAAAGTAACAAGGCTTTCGCGGCTTTCAAATCCTACCTTGAGCTCGGGGCCCAGCGTTCGCTGGCGGCGGTGGCCGTTCAGCATGGGAAGTCCAAGACGATGATAGAACGCTGGTCGCGCCGGTTCGACTGGCCGGCCCGCGTCCAGGCTCACGCGGCTCATCTGGCCGCGGTGGAGCGTCAGGCCATCGAGGGGTTGGCGGTGGATCGGGCGGTGGAATGGGACAAGGTCCATGAGGCGGTGAAGATCGCGGAATGGCAGCGCCACAAGAAGCTGATCGCTCTGGCGGACGAGATGTTGTCGCGCTGGGATAAAAACAAGGCGAAGTGCGGGACGCTGGAGGGCATCACCCGGTTGCTGGAACTGGCCACGAAGCTGGCGCGGCTGGCAGCCGGGATGCCGACGGAGGTCAAGGAGGTTAACACGACGATGACGGCCACGATTGATGTGGATTGGGAAATTGCCATCCGAAAAGCGTATGGCGCGATGGGCGAAGGGCAAAGCGCCAAGGAGGAATTGCCGGTGGTGGATGTGCAGGAGGTGGAAAACCAGAAGCCAGAGGTCGGAGGTCAGAGGTCAGAGGAAAGTCAGAGCCTCGTTACCTCGGCTGCTACAAAGGAATGATTATGAATGAACGGGAGATGTTTTTGAATGCGGCCATCGGGGCGGGCTGTCCGGAGGACCAGACCCGCAATTTTGTGGCGGCCAAGCTCTGGCTGCAGGAGCGGCAACTGGCCGCGAGCGCCGCCGCGCGGCTGTGCGATCGTCCGGACGGGCCGACGGCCATCGGGTTCGGCGGCGCGCGCGGCGGTGGCAAGTCGCATTGGATGCTGGCGCAGCTCGGGGCTGATGACTGCCAGCGCGTTCCCGGCCTCAAGGCTTTGTTGCTCCGCAAGGTCGGCAAATCCAATCTGGAAGCGTTTCAGGATCTGCGGCTGAGGCTGTTCAACCGGCTGCCGCATGAGTTCTCGGCGTTCCGCGGCATCCTGACCTTTCCGAATGGTTCCCGCATCATTGCCGGGCATTTCCTCAATGATCGGGATATAGACGCCTATCTTGGGCTCGAGTATGACCTCATTTGCGTGGAGGAAAGTTCGCAACTGACCTGGCGGAAATTTCAGGATATATCGACGTGCTGCCGGTCATCCAAGCCGAACTGGCGGCCGCGCATTTACACCACGACCAATCCGGGCGGGGTGGGTCATGCCTGGTATCGGACTAAGTTCGTCGTCCCCATGCTGGAACGGCGCGAGTCGGATACGCGGTTCATTCCGGCCCGCGTGGGGGACAATGCTTTCAATAATCCGGAGTATCGCCGGATATTGGAAGGGTTGACCGGCTGGCAGAAACGGGCTTGGCTGGATGGCGATTGGGACATTGCCGCCGGTCAGTATTTCACGATGTTTCGCCGCGACGTTCACGTCTTGGACGCCATGCCGAATGGGCCGACTTTCGATGAGACTCGAGCGGTGGAATGGTTCGCCGCCCTGGACTATGGCCATGTTCATTACACGGTTTGCCTGCTCGGCTGCAAGGATGGCGACGGGAATACGTTCGTGGTGGACGAACACGCGGAGCGGCTCTGGCTGCCGCAGCGCCATGCCGCCGCCATCAAGGCCATGCTCGGCCGGCATAAGCTGACGGTCACCGACCTGAAACGGTTTGTGGCCGGCACGGATGTTTTCAGCCGCCAGAGCGACGGGACGACGATCGCGGCGCAGTATGCGAAACAGGGGATTAACCTGCGGCCGGCCAACACGGACCGGGTGAACGGTTGGGCGGAAGTTATGCAAGGGTTAGGTGAGCCGGACGCGGGGCCAGCTTCGGGGGGTGTGCGGCCGACTTTGTTCTTTCACAGCCGTTGCGCCCGGCTCATCCAGACTTTGCCCCAGCTGCAACACGATCCCGCCCGGCCAGAGGATGTTTTAAAGGTCGATACGGACGAGGAGGGGGTCGGCGGCGACGATTGCGCGGATACTTTGCGCTACCTGGTGGCGACGAAGCCGCGCGTGCTGCTGGAACGGAAACTGCGCGGTTTTTAACTCTAAAAGCCAACGGTGAACGCCTGTGGAACTGGCGAATCGTGTGGGCGACCTTAAAAACCAATTTTTCCGGACCGGCGCAGCCCCCCTGGGGGATGGCAGGGGGGCGAGCAATGGGGGTCGGGCGGGGGGTGCGAGCCGGTGGCAGCGCCACCTGCCATTGGCGAGCATTGGGGAAAGACGCCCCGAGTGCGCGTCGCACTGGCCAGCCTCGGCGGAGTTGGCGTGCAGGATGCCGGCTAGCTGGCGCGATGATTGCAGCGCCATGGGATTGGCGCGACCGCCGGGCAAGGCGGGGCAATCAGCGTGACAGCGCAGACGCCGGAGGGGGCACAAGACGCAGTTATATCTCAATGAACCGGGCCGTCGGGTGCGTGCCGCACGGGCCAACAGGGACGGCCGCAAGGAGACGGCGGGGTCCCCAAAACCGGAGGGTCCGCTGGCGGATACCGGTTTTAGGGGCGGCTTTGAATATAACTGCTCTTGTGAAAAATCCGGGAAGCATCCTGCATGACAACGGAGCCGCTCGCTGGCCACTGTTCGGGGCGTCTGGTTTCGAGGCCCCAGGCGCGCAACGAAGTGCGCGCCTACCTTTCCGACGTCCGGCCGAATCAGCGCAGCGGAATGACGGGCGTTTTCGGGCGCCAGGGTAAAACGCCAACGGCAGGCCGTGGAGCGATTCGGCCGGTGGTCGGACCAACACCTTGCGGTGGGCCACCATCAGTGAGTCCGGTCTGTTTTGGGAGTGGAGCGGTCTGGAGCGCAGGCGGCCGGAGCGGAAGATTAGCGGAGCGACCAAAAGCTGACCGGTCTCACGGTTAATGCAGGCGTGCCTGCTCTTTCCGGCCCGGACGAAGTCTCGCGGGCATATTGCTTCTGTCTTGCACCGGGCGAAGCCTGGCGGTGCTATTTCCCATTTCTTCGGCGACAGGCGCAGCCTCGCGCCGATATTTTCCTGCCTTGCCCGTGCGTAGCATCGCGGGCTATTGGCAGGCGGTGCCTGCACCCACCGGGCCGATATGCGGAGCATCGCGGCCTGTTTCCCAAGGCGAACCCGCAGCACAGCAAGGGTTCGCCGCCGCGAGGAGCGCCAGCGACGAGGGTGCGTGCCGGGCTGTTCTGTCGGCGGTCATAGACCGCCGCTACAATTTCTTGCCGCACCTCGCGCTAGGTCATGGCGTGCCTAGCTGGTGATTTGGAACCAACCCGTTCGCGAACCGATGGCGACCTACACGCGCGCGAGGTGAGCGAAAGGCCAGCCGGCACTGGTGATCGTGAACCCGTGATGGCTGGCCGGTGCTGGCCTGTGGGATAAAGGGTTTACAGGCCAGCCATGAGCGCCGGCAACCGCGCGCGGGAAGTGGTATCCATGAAGGGAAACCGTGTATGGGTTGCGCGACCTTAGTTATTGAGCGCACGCGAACTACTTGCGTAGGGCCACCAGGGTTCAAGCCTGGCCGGCGATTGAGGCGCCTGGGGAATTGCGAGTTGCGAATGACGAATTTCGACCGGTTGCAGCCTATCATTTTATTAGGCCACATGGTCATATCTAAATCAATCACGCCGCGTGCCGGGCAATACTCCACGGACACATAAAGTCAGAGCAAGACTCGGCAATCCAACCAAACAAATCAAACCAACAATAGCGCCAACAATCAACTTGCGGACAAATGTCGCGTCATCATCGTGAAACTGCCACTGCAAGACATGAAAGATGAAAAAGCTCAACGCGACAAAGCCGATAGCAAAGAAAATGAACATCCACAAAAGTCGGAGCAATGTCGTTTTCATAAACGTGAATGTGGCCTAACTAGTAATGGACGCCTGACTTTGCAGTCTATTCTTTTTCATGAATTTGACGTTACGCTTGGCGATGTGGCGTGTCCAGAAGAAATTACGATTGTTACTGGGCTGACCTTTGGAATTGCAAACACGGCGCGGTGTCCAGAGCGCTGGCGCTTTGGCGCGGTCTGGTGTGCGGAACACCAGAAGTTTTTGAAACTGCGGCTGACGACCATCAAAGGGCGTCAGCCGCGAAAAAAATTTGTCCGTGCCGGACGGGCCACCGTGCGGCACGGGTCTGTGATGTGGCTAGGCGGTCTGGCGGATGGGGCGGAATGGGGCGGTGATTTCGTCGAACCATGGATGGAGCTGGATCGACTGCGCCAGCTTCTTGATTCGGAAATAAACGGCGCTGCGGCCGATGCCGTGGCGGTCGGCGTAGCTGTGAATCCGGTCTAACATGCCTGGCTCGCGGACGGCCAGCATGAGGCTGTAAAGCTCGCGGTCGCTGGCCGGAATCATGGCGGCGATGGCGCGGAGGGCGTCGAGTCGGGCGGCGTATTCGTCGGGGCGTAGGTGGCTGGGGTCGGCCATGTGGCTGGCCCTGTGCGTGCCGCACTGGCCATGATGAAATGCCTCGTCTTCGGTGTCATCAGTCACGATGACGACGTCGGTGATGTGGCGCTGCTGCTCTTTGCCAGCCATGAAGCTCAAAACGGCGTGGGTGATCTGCTGCTGGTTGAACTGCGGCTTGCCGGTCTGGTTGAAATAACGGGCGGAGGCGCCAAGCTCTTTGTTGCTCAAATAATCAAGCGCCTCGTCAACGGTCACGCTGCTGGTGCCGAGTCCGTAGCGGTCAAGGGCGCGTGAAACGCGGGCAATCAAGGCGTCGTTCTGGTGGATGCCTGCCTCGAAAGCCAGCCAAGCGGCTTGGTCACGGGCGGTGGTGATTTCGGCATCCCACTTGCGGGGAGCGCGATTTTCGGAAAGGGAAGTCATAAAACGAGAAGTAAATGACGGGGAAGGACGCCGCAGCGCGGCGTCCCTACCCATCGGTGGGCTTAGTTGGTGGTGACGTCGGCGGGGTGGTAAGCCTGATACTTCTCGTGGGGGTCGCTGGCGCTGCTCAAGCGGAACTGGCCGCACGGGTGCTGCCACGCCTGGCGGGTGCGGTTCCA
>CAIXBQ010000063.1 GCA_903917705.1 uncultured Verrucomicrobia subdivision 3 bacterium
GCTGCGCCGTCCGCCGACCGGACATCGCAGCGCGATGTCCCTACCAACCATAAAAAATATGAGGCGCGCACGGAGTGCGCGCCCTACCATGCCGAAATCATGGCGCTGCTGCCGCTGGCAGGGCTGACGCGGGATTCCCGTTTGCCTTTGGGGCGGTTGTCGGCCACACTGACGATTCGAAAAATGAACAAACGGTTCTACATCACCACGGCGATTGATTACGTCAACGGCCAGCCGCACCTCGGCCACGCTTACGAGAAGATCATCACGGACGTCATCGCCCGCGCGCGGCGCAGCCTCGGCCAGGAAGTCTTTTTCCTGACGGGCCTGGACGAGCACGGCCAGAAGGTCCAGCAGGCGGCCATCGCCGAGGGCAAGTCGCCGCAGGCCTATTGCGATGCGCTGGCGGCGGACTGGCAGTCCTTCGCCGGGAAACTGGAGCTGACGAATGACGATTTCATCCGCACCACCCAGGGTCGTCACAAATCTTTCGTGCAGGCGACCCTCGCGCAGCTCCAGGCGGCGGGCCATTTCTACAAGTCCAGTTACACGGGGTTCTATTCGGCCAAGGAGGAGACGTTTCTCACGGAGAAGGACCGGCTGCCGGACGGCAAGTTCGACGCGAGTTACGGCGAGGTGGCGGAGCTGCAGGAGGACAATTACTATTTCCGGCTCGGCGCGCACCAGCAGTGGCTCATCGATTACATTGAGGCGAACCCGGACTTCATCGCGCCGGCTTACCGCCGCAATGAGGTGCTGGGCTTCCTCAAAAACAACACGCTGGAGGACCTCTGCATCTCGCGCCCGGCGGCGCGGTTGAACTGGGGCATCCCCCTGCCCTTCGACCCGGAGTTTGTCACCTATGTGTGGTTCGATGCGCTGGTGAATTACGCGAGCATCGCGGACGCGCACCCGGAGCTGGGCCTCTGGCCGGCGGATATCCATGTCATCGGCAAGGATATCGTGAAGTTTCACGCGGTTTATTGGCCCATCATGCTCAAGGCCATGGGCCGGCCGCTGCCGAAACAGATCCTCGTCCACGGCTGGTGGCAGAAGGACGGCGCGAAGATCAGCAAGAGCACGGGCAATATCGTTGATCCCATTGCGGTCATCAACGAATGGGGCCTGGACGCCTTCCGCTTCTATGTTTTGCGCGAGCTGGACATCGGCCCGGACGGCAACTGGACGGATGCGGGCTTTCGCTCGCGCTATCAGGCCGAGCTGGCGAACGGCCTGGGCAATCTGGTGAACCGTTCGCTCTCCATGCTCAAGCGTTATCGCAACGGCGTGGTGCCCCCACGCTCCAACGAGCTCGCGGCGGACGCCGCGAAGGCGGCGGATGAGACGCGCGCGCTGTTCAAACAGAGCCAGCTGCAGGCGGCGCTGCACAGCATCTGGGGATTGGTCAACCGCGCGAACAAATTTGTGGATGAGACGGCGCCGTTCAAGCTCGCGAAGGACCCGGCACAGGCGCAGCGCCTCGACGAGGTGCTCTACAATCTCGCGGAATCCTGCCGGGTGCTGGCGGTGTTGCTCTGGCCCTTCCTGCCGGGCACGGCGACGAAGATTTATGCCCAGCTCGGCCTGCAAGGGGCGCCGGATAAGCTGGAAGCGGCGGCTTGGGGCGGCCTGACACCCGGCCAGACGATCGGCGAACCCGCGCCGCTCTTCCCGCGCAAGGACGCGTGATTACAAGAGTTCCGGCTGCGCCATCAATTTGACGATGCGCTGCAGCAAACGGCCGGCCGCGCCGCCGTCCAGCACGCGGTGGTCAAAGCTCAGGGTGAGATACGCCTCCATCACCGGCACGAACTGGCCCTTGGCCTCGTCCCAATGCGGCATCTTCCGGCCCGCGCCGAGCCCCAGCACGAGCGTCTGCTCCGGCAGCGGGATGGGCGTGGCCCAGATGAGGCCGAACGTGCCGAAGTTGGTCACGGTGGCCACGGAACCGCCGGTGGCGTCCGCCGGCAATTTCCGCTGGCGCGCCAGCTCCACGAGTTCGTCGTAGCGCAGGACGAGTTCCTTCAAGGTCTTTTTATCCGCACCGCGCAAAACGGGGACGAGCACGCCGTCCTCGGCCTCCACGGCAAACCCGACATCGATGGCGGACGGATGAACGATGTTGCTGCCGACGAGCCGGCCGGCGACGGCGCTGTTTTCGGCAAGCGCCACGGCGAGCGCGCGGAGGGCGTACAGGGCCGGACCGGGCTTGGGCGAGCAGGTCTTGCGGTGGGACAGCACGGCATCCAGCGGCACCGGCAAACCGACGGTGGCGAGCGGGCGCGTCCAGCTCCGACGCATGGCGTCGGCCACGGCCACGCGCATGGACGAGGCGCGGCTCAATTTCTGTTTGTCGAGGTGCGCCATGAACTTCTCAAAGTCCTCCACGGTCACGCGCCCGGCCGCGCCGCTGCCGGCGATGCCCGCGAGGTCGGCGGTGCTCAAGCCGAGCTCCTGCATCCGCGCCTTGAGCCGGGGCGACATGTAGCTGGCGCCGGTGGCGTTGGCGGGCACGGGCAGGCCGCGGACGGTGGGCTGCACGCCGGACCCCCGGCTGCCGGCGGGCCGGGGGGCCTGCTCGGTGTCGCCATGCTTGACCGGCGGCGGAATATCCACGCCAAAGCGGGCGGCCTCCTCAGCGGTGGTCTCGATCTGCCCGAGCACGGCGCCGACGGCGTAGCTCTCGTGGAGCAGCGCGGAGAAACTTTCGACGCGGCCGCCGCACGGGGCGGTGACGGTCATGCTGGCCTTGTTGGTTTCCACCTCGACCAGATCCTGGCCGGCCTCGATGCGGTCGCCGGGCGCGACCAGAAAGTTGATGACGGCGGCCTCGGCGATGGACTCGCCGAGCTGCGGCATGATGATGGGGATTTGGGGCATGGCGTTAGAGCGTTGGAGCGTTAGAGCATGGATTCGCCGGATTGACGCAAGCAGACATCAGGGCGTGGGCGACGAAGTTGTTCATTGGCGCAGGAGGTTACGGGCCGCGGCCGCGACGCTGCGGGCGGTGGGCCGGTGCGCGGCCCAGAGATTGGGATGATACGGCACGGGGGTGTCCTTGGCATTGAGCCGCTGCGGCGGCGCATCGAGCAGGCCGTAGCCCTCGGCGGTGACGCGGGCAATGACTTCGGCGGTGACCCCGCCCCACGGCCAGGCTTCGCCGACGCACAGCAGGCGCCCGGTGCGGGCGACGCTGGCGACAATGGTGTCGGTGTCCAGCGGCTTGACGGACCGCAGGTCCACGACTTCGATCTCCCAGCCTTCGGTCGCCAGTTCCTTGGCGGCATCGATGGCCTCGTACAGCATGGCGCTGTAAGTCACGATGGTCAGGTCGCGGCCTTCGCGGGCGATGCGGGCCTTGCCGATGGGCAGCGCCTCGCTCGGCAGCTTGTCCGCCTTGAGATGGTAATACAGCAGCTTGTGCTCGCAGAAAACCACCGGGTCGTCAATCGCCACGGCGGCGAGCAGCATGGAGTAGGCGTCCTCAACGGTGGCGGGCGTGAGCACGACGAGGCCGGGATAATGCGCGTAGATGGCCTCGAGGCTCTGGCTGTGGAACGGCCCGCTGCCGGACGTGCCGCCGAACGGCAGGCGCACGGTGATGGGACACGAGACCTGCGTGCGCCAGAACAGTGTTGCGGCCTGGTTGACAATCTGGTTGAAGCCGACGGTGGAAAAGTCGGCGAACTGCATTTCGATAATCGGGCGCATGCCCTCGATGGCCGCGCCGACGGCCAGGCCGACGATGGCGTCCTCGCTGATGGGGGCGTCGAGGACGCGGCCGGGATATTCCTTGGCCAGATTCTTGGTGGCCTTGAACGCGCCGCCGAACGCGCCGACATCCTGGCCGTAGATGAACACGCGCGGATCGTCGCGCAGCGCATGGGCCTGGGCTTCGCGGATGGCTTCGAGATAGGTAATGCTCACGGCAGCAGGGTTCCCGGTGGAAAGTTGAGGGTTGAAATCATTTTAGCTGGGCTCGGCGGGATGAGCAGGCGCGGTTCACTCGCCCTGCCCTTCGTTGAAGTTTTCCGTGGAAAGGGCCTCCCATTTCTCCGCATACGGATCGGGGGCGGGTTCGCGCTGCGCCTGCGCGACGGCCTCCTCGATCTCCCGGATGGCTTCACTGCGCCAGACGGCGAACTGCGCGGCGTCGGCAAACTGCTTCTGCTGCAGCGACTCCTCGGCGAGCTTCAGGCAGTCGCGGCCGAGCGGGGAATTCTTGAGCTTCGGCACGATGTAGCTGGCGTCGTCGTGCTCGCCGTGGCCGCAGAGGCGGAGCAGGCTGGCGACAACGAGCTGCGGGCCATGGCCAGCGCGGGCGCGGGCGACGGCCCCGCCAATGACCTCGAGACAGGCGGACAAATCGGTGCCGTCCACGGCATGGGCCGCGACGCCGTAGCCCACGCCCTTGTCGGTGAGATCGGCGCAGGCGAACTGGCGGTCGTTCGGCGTGGAATAGGCGTATTGATTATTGGCGACGACGAGGACCAGCGGGAGCTTCTCGACGGCGGCCTGATTCAGCGCCTCATGAAAAGAACCGGTGGAGGTGGCGCCTTCGCCGAGGCAAACGGCGCCGACGCTGCCGGGAATCCCCTTGAGCCGGCGCGCGAACAGGATACCGTTCACCACGGAAATCATCGCGCCGAGATGACTGATCATGGGGAGCAAGCCCTGCTGGGGCCGGCCGCGATGAACATTGCCGTCGCGACCGCGCATGGGACCGAGCGCGGAACCGAGGTAGGTGCGGACGGCATCGAGGATGGGCTCGCCGAAGGCCATCCGGCCGGCGGCATCGCGAATGAGGGGGGCGAAAACGTCGGTTTTCTTGAGGGAAACCCCGGTGGCGGCGCTCAAGGCCTCCTGCCCGCGGCCAAGGAAGACCCCGCCCTGAATCTTGCCCGCGCGGTAAAGCGTGGCGAACTTCTCATCAAGCAACCGCGCCCGCAGCATGAAGCGGTAGGCGGCTAGATGCGACTCGCGCAACGCGCCCGCCTGACCGACAGGGCCCGGCCCGGTGACAGTTTGCAGCATGGCCGGAGTTTATCGCCGGGGACACAGGCCAGCAATAATTCTTTCCATGAGCGCACATTTTTTTGAAAGCGGCGCGGGAGCGATCCACCACTGAATCGCCAGCGCGACCCGGCGGATGTTTACGAGACGGCCAAGGCAAACCGGGTGCCGCTATTGCTTCCGGGCAAAGGCCGCGTCGAAGGCGGCGGCGTTCGGGGTGAAGTCGAGTTTGCGGACGAAGGCGCAGGCTTCCGTCGCGCCGTGCAGGCGATCCATCCGGCCGTCCTCCCATTCCACCGAGAGGGGCCCGCGATAACCGACATCGTTCAGCGCCACGATGATGTCCTCGAAATTGATGTCGCCGTGGCCGGGCGAACGGAAATCCCAGAACCGGCGCGCATCGGTGAAATCCGTGTGGCCGCCGAACACGCCGACCGTGCCGTCGCCGTGCCCCCCACCAGGCATCCTTCATGTGCGCGTGGAAAATGCGGCCGGGAAATTCGCGGATGAACTTCACGTAATCCACGCCCTGATAGCCGAGGTGCGAGGGGTCGTAATTGAAGCCGAAGCGCGGGTGATCATTCACCGCGGCGAGCGCACGTTTGGCGGAAGCGATGTCGAAGGCGATCTCCGTGGGATGCACCTCGAGGGCAAAGTTGACCTTCTCCTTATCAAACACCTCGAGGATGGGCAGCCAGCGCCTGGCGAAGTCGGCAAAGCCCCGGTTCCAATAATCCTGGCCCGTCGGCGGGAATCCGTAAATGGAATGCCAGATGGAGGAACCGGTAAACCCGTTCACCACGGCGGGAAAATCGGCAGCGCCCTTTTGGCCGGGGCGGGCGTTGAAGAATTTCCGCGCGGCCTTAGCCGTGAGTTTCATTTTTTCGGCGGCGCGCTGGCGGACGCCCTCGGGCCGGCCGTCGCCCCAGACATCGGCGGGCAAGATGGCCTGATGCCGCTCATCGATCAAATCGCACACCGCCTGGCCGACGAGGTGCGAGGAGATGGCGTAACAGCCCAAGCCATGCTTCGCGAGAAGCGCCCATTTCTTTTTGCAGTAATCGGGCTCAGCCAGCGCGCGGTCCGGATCAAAGTGATCGCCCCAGCAGGCGAGTTCCACGCCGTCGTAGCCCATGGCTTTGACTTTGGGGGCCAGTCCGGCGAGGGAGAGATCGGCCCATTGGCCGGTGAAAAGAGTGACAGGTCGTGACATAGGTGGAATGCGGTGTTGTCAGGCCATGTTGCCAAGCCACGACGGCACGTCAAGAGTTCCCGAAAAAAGATTTTCATCCGGCCGCAAAGCCGCCATTATTTTTGAAACCACAAAGCAACGCGGCGCGTCACCCATGTCGAAACGCACCGTCCGCAACACCCGATGACGACCAGCAAACACATCATATCCGACGGCAGGACCCTGTCGCGCCGCCGGTTTTTGCGGACGACCGCGCTGCTGACCGGCGCGGCGGCGAGCGGCCTGCCAAGCCTGCTCCGCGCCCGGGGCGCGAACGAACGGCTGAACGTGGGCTTCATCGGCCTCGGCGGCCAAGGCCGCAGCCGGCTACTGGAAAGCCTCAAGTGCACGGTCAACGTGGCCGCACTCTGCGACGTGGACGAAAACCAGCTGGCCGCCGCGAAAAAACTGCTGCCAAAATCCAACCCCGCACCGAGGACCTTTGCGGACTTTCGCGAACTGCTCCGGAGCGATGTGGACGCCGTGGTCATCGCCACGCCTGATCACTGGCACGCGCCCATCGCGAGCGCGGGCCTCAAGGCCGGCAAGCACGTGTTCGGGGAAAAGCCGCTGACCCACACGCTTTCCGAGGCGCGGGAATTGCGGAATCTGGCGAAGCAGTTTCCGCACCTCGCCACGCAGATGGGAAACCAAGGCAGCGCCGCCAACAACCTGCGGCGGGCGATCGAGCTGATCCAGGGCCAGGCCATCGGCGCGGTACGCGAGGTGCACGTATGGGTGGCCAAGAGCGGTTCATTCCGCGCCGGACTGGACCAGCCGACGGGCGAGGATGCCGTGCCCGCCAGCCTGGACTGGAACAACTGGATCGGCCCGGCGCCGTTTCATCCTTACAAACAGGGGATTTACCATCCCGAAGCCTGGCGCGGCTGGTACGACTTCGGCGGCGGTTCCATGGCGGACTGGGGTTGCCACGGACTGAACCTGCCGGTGCGCGCCCTGAAGCTGGATTATCCCCAAGCCATCGCGGCGGACATCCCCGGCCCGTTCACCGCAAGCTACCCGAAGAATGTCCGCATCCGCTTTGATTTTGCGGCGCGCAACGAACTGCCGCCGGTGACGATCTGGTGGTATGACGGGGGCCGGCGGCCGGAGGCGAACATCGTACCGAAAGCGGTCACGGATCATTTCGGCGAAATCCCGAACGCCGGCGTGCTGCTCCTCGGCGACCGAGGCTTCACCTATGGCGCACCCCACCCCGGCGCGGAATACATCCAACTTGCCGGCGAAGAAAAACTATCCGGCATCCTGAAGCATGCGGCCACAAAAACCATCGCGGAAACCCTGCCACGCAGCCCGGGCCACCTCCAGGAATGGGCCGACGCCTGCGCCGGCGGCAAGGCGACGTTCTCCAATTTTGAGACCGGCGGCAAACTGACGGAGATCGTGCTGGCCGGAGTGGTGGCCCTGCGGACGCAGAAGGCCCTCGTCTGGAACGGCGAGGCCCAACGCGCCGAAAACGCACCCGAGGCGGAACGGTTCATCCGGGCGGATTACCGCGCCGGCTGGAAGATTTAAAAAAACAGATTGGCGTCTCACCCATTTGCGGTATTGTGACGCGATAAAATTTCGGCCAGATTTGCGCGCAGCATGAAGCTGGCACGAACCCCGAACCTTTTTTACACATGAACGACATGACCGACAAACCACAGACCAACGGCACAGGCGACAGCAAGGGCGGCTGCAACTGCGATTATGCGCTCGCGTTTCTACTGCTGCGCGGCTGGCTCGCCATCCGCGCCATCGTCACCGGCATCGAAAAATTCGGCGCCTACAAGTCCATCCAGAAACCGCTGCTTGACGCCAGCGGCCAGCCCGACGCCAGCGGCGCGCTGGTGGACGTGAAGGTGAAGTATTATGCGATGGCCAACTACTCCGGCATCCCGGCCTCGCTGAAGGGCAAATTTGCCAACGAGGCGCTGCTGCCGCCGTTCGCGCTGAACCTGTTTGATCACCTGCTCGGCCCCGCGCTGCTGGCCACCGGCGTGATGCTGCTGATCGGCCTGGGCACCCGCGCGTCGCTGTTTGCAATGGGATTGATTTACATCGCACTGACGGTGGGGCTGATCCTGATCCATCAGGACGACGGCATCTCCTGGCTCGGCATCCACGTCGCCCTGGTCGCGCTGGCGCTGATGCTGGCGAAACACAACAAACTTTCGCTCCTCAAAAAATGGTAACGCAACCCATCAACCGGCGGGAATTCCTCGGCACCACGGCGGCCGCCGGCGCCGGCCTGCTGCTCACCTCATGCAGCCCGAAGGCGATCGTCAAGAAAGCCTCGGCGCTGAGCAAGATCAACATCGCGCTCATCGGCTGCGGCGCCCAGGGACAGGTTTTGCTGGACTCCCTCCAGGTCATCGAGGGCATCCGGCTCGCCGCCGTCGTGGACATCTGGGATTACAATCGCAACAGCAATGTCCGCCGTCTGAAGGAAAACGGCTTCGACGTGACGGGCTACCACGACTACGAGGAACTGCTGGCGCACGAAAAGGATTTGCAGGCGGTCGTGGTGGCGGTGCCGGATTTCTGGCACGCGCCCGTCACCAATGCCTGCCTGAACGCCGGGCTGCATGTGTATTGCGAAAAGATGATGAGCAACACCATCGACGGCGCGCGCTCGATGGTGGCGACCATGCGCAAGACCGGCAAACTGCTCCAGATCGGCCACCAGCGCCGGAGCAATCCGCGATATATGTTCGCCTTAAACCGGCTCGTCCGCGATGCGCAGATCTGCGGCCGGCTGACCGCCGCGCAGGCGCAGTGGAACCGGGCCAAGACGGATGACCTGGGCTGGCCGAAGCATTCGGACATCAAGCCGGAGGTGCTGGCCCAATACGGCTTCAAGGACATGCACCAGTTCCGCAACTGGCGCTGGTTCAAGGGACTCGGCGGCGGACCGCTTTCCGACCTGGGCGCGCATCAGATCGACATCTTCAACTGGTGGTTCGGCCAGACGCCAAAATCCGTCATGGCCAGCGGCGGCCTGGATTATTACAAGAACCACGACTGGTACGACAACGCGATGGTGATCTACGAATACCCGCTGGCCGAAGGGGTGGCCCGCGCCTTTTACCAGGTGCAGACCACGACGAGCGCCGGCGGCGGCTATTTCGAGATGTTCATGGGCGATGAAGGCACGATCAAGATGTCCGAAAATCCCGGCATCACCAAGCTCTACCGCGAAGACCGCGCCAAGGCGTGGGACGAGCTGGTGGCGAAGAATTACCTGAGCGCCAGCGCCGTGGAACGGCCCGCCGGGGATGCGGACAAGGTGGACGTGCGCGAAACCGCGCCGCTGCTGCAATACGACATCCCGGTCTCCTTCAACAAGAAAATCCACCAGCCGCACCTGGAAAATTTCTTCAACGCCATCCGCGGCACCGCCAAATTGAACTGCCCGGCCGACGAGGCGTTTGCCAGCGAATATGTCATCCACAAGGCGAACGAAGCCGTCGCCGCGCAAAAAATGATTGCCATCACCGCGCAAGAAACCGAAGCTTAAAACCAAACCAACCATCCAGATTTATGAACAAACTCCTGCTGCATTCCCTCAGCCTCGTCCTCTTGTCCGCCAGCGTCGCCCTGGCCGAGGACAAGGTGCCGCTCCAGACGAAACTGCCCGATCCGCTGTTCGTGGGCACGCCCGTGCCGATCAACCTGCCCAACCTGGAACCGCAATTAAAAAAGTGGCCGGAATTCATGGTGCCCGCCGGCACCGTCAACCTGGCAAAAGGCAAAAAGGTCACCGCCAGCGACAGCGATCCGGTGGTAGGCACGCTCGACCTGGTCACCGACGGCGACAAGGCCGGCGATGAGGGCTCGTGGGTCGAACTGGGCAAGGGCAAACAATGGGTGCAGATCGACCTCGAAAAAGCCGCCAACATCTCCGCCGTTGTCGTCTGGCATTTTCATTCGCAGGCCCGCGCCTATCGCGACGTGGTGGTGCAGGTTTCCGACGACCCGACGTTCAGCAAGGATGTGACGACGATCTTCGACAACTCCGCCAGCGGCAAGGACCGGCCCTACATTGAAACCTACCTGGGCAAGCTGATGGATGCGAAAGGGGTCAAGGGCCGCTACGTCCGGCTTTACAGCAGCGGCAACACGACGAACCTGATGAACCACTACATCGAGGTGGAAGTGTTCGGCAAACCCGCCGCCTGAGCAAAGGTTGAATGAAGAATGAAGAAGGCAGAAACAGCGTTGGCGAAGTCGGCGTCCAAACTGGTTCTCCTGCCTCCTTCGTTCATCGCTGGCTGATTTTTTTTGCCATCGCCCTGCTGGCGCTGGCCATCCGCCTGCCACAACTCGGCGGACGGCCGATGCACACGGACGAATCGGTCAACGCCTTCCTCACCGGCAAACTGCTCGCCGGCGAGGGTTTTTATTACGACCCGCAGGACCGCCACGGTCCGGGCCTTTTTGTCCTGGCCGAACCGCTCGTCAAGCTGCTAGGGACCAAAAGCTTTTCCGAGCTGACGGAAACGCAGCTGCGCCTCACGCCGGTCATCGTCGGCAGCGCCACGATTCTGCTCCTGGGCGCGGGCGTGGAACTCTTCGGCTTCACGGCCTGCATCGTCGCGGCGCTGCTGTTCGCCTGCGCTCCCCTACCCGTCTATTACAGCCGCTATTTCATCCAGGAAACCCTTTTCGTCGCAGCGACGCTGGGGCTAATCCTGGCCGGCGGCCGGATGTTGAAGACCCATTCCGTGCCAGCCGCCGCGCTCACCGGCGGCTGCGCCGCGCTGATGCTCGCCTGCAAAGAAACCGCCGTCATCCATTTCTTTGCGCTGGGAGTCGCGCTGCTCGCCGGCCGCATCGGAGCGCCGGACGCCAGACCGGCAACAGCCGATGCCGGCCAAAAACCTGCCGGTCCGAAGACCGACATTCCCATTAGAAAACCGATCTTCATCGCCGCTGGTGTTTTTATCTTCACGACGGCCCTACTCTTCACCTGGTTCGGCCGGAACTGGCAGGTGTTTGCGGAGTTATGCCGCGCCATCCCGCGCTTTGCCGCCCGCGCCGCGGGCGAGGGACATCAAAAGCCGTTCGGCTATTATTTTCACCTGCTCGACCCGCTGCTGATCCTGTCCCTCGTGGCCGCTGCCGGCGTTTATGCAGCAATCTGCGACGCCTTCAGCCACATCCGAAAACCGGGTTTGCAGCTGGTGATTTATGGGGTGGTCGTGGCCCTGATTTATTCCGCCATACCCTACAAGACGCCATGGCTGGCGCTGAACCTCTGGCTGCCGCTGGCACTCCTCTGCGGGTTCGGCGTGGCGGCCCTTTGGGACCTGATCAAAAACCCGACCGGCCGCTGGGGCGTGGCCATCGCCGGCGGCGCTTTGCTGGCGACGCTGTCCGCACAGACCAAGGAGCTGGTCTTTGACAAACCGGCGGACGAAAAGAATCCCTACGCCTACGCACACACATCGGAGGATTTGCTCAACCTACCGTTGCGGCTGGGGGAACTGGCGCGGCAGCACAACCTTTCAAACCCGCGCATCGCCGTGGTCGCGGCCGATGCGTGGCCGCTGCCGTGGTATCTGCGGTCCTTTTCGCAGGTCGGCTACTGGCAGCCGGACCAGGTTGCCGGCGAGGCTAACTTTTTCATCACCACGACGGATGTTTCCGGCAAGCTCGCGGAACGGTTGAAGGACTACCGCCCGGATTTTTTTGGCGCGCGGCCCAATGTGCTGCTGGTCCTGTGGTCGCCGCCCCGGACGAATGCGACGGCAGAGACGCCGCCGCCAAAGCCGCAACCATGAGCGAGATCCACGTTTTCAATCATCACGCGATGGCCACGCAGTTTCAGGTGCGCATCGCGGACGAGGATAAAACCTATGCCGGGCAGGCGGCCCAGGCAGCCTTTGCGGTCACGGACGACCTGGAATCGCGCCTGAGCCGCTTCCGCGCGAATAGCGAAATCACCCAGATCACCCAGTTGGCCGTGGGCGAGAAGCTGCGCCTGAGCGGGCCGGTATTTGCGTGCCTCAACATCGCCAGGAAAATGGAGAACGCCACCCGCGGCGCGTTTTCGCTGACGGCGGCGGCGTTGAAAACGCAGCCAACCAAACCGCTATGGTCGCTGCCGGCAAATGAATTTACCATCCGCTGCGACAGCGGGCGGCTGGAATTCGACCTCGGAGCCATCGGCAAAGGCTTTGCGCTCGACCGCATGGCGGAGCTGCTCCGCGAATGGAGCTGCCCGGCGTTTTTGCTCGTTGCGGGCGGCAGCAGCATTCTGGCGGGCAACGCGCCGGCGAACAGTGCGGGCTGGTCGTGCGGGCTGGGCGATGATCATTCCCCGCAGCGCTACCGGTTGAAAAATTGTTCCTTGAGCGGCTCCGGTCTCGCGGTCCAGGGCAAGCACATCCTCGACCCGCGCACCGGCCTGCCCGGCACTTTGCGCCACCGCGCGTGGGCGCTGACCGACACCGCCGCCGAATCCGATGCGCTCTCAACGGCGGGCATGATTTTGCGCGAGGACGAAATCACCGCGGTCGTCGGGAAAAACCAAGACTGGCTGGTCTTCCTGCAGGAAAAAGAAAACTGGCGGCATCTGGGCCAACGCCAAATGCCGCCAGAGGCTTGATAACTTTGTTTATTTCGCGTGCGCCTTGATGAAGTCAATGTCGGCCCGCACCTGGGGCACGCTATCCTTCCAGTCGTTTTCGTGCTCGATGGAAATGTGGCCGTCGAATTTCTGCTTCTTTAATTCCTCGAGACAGGCGGCCACATCCACCACGCCCTGGCCGGCCACCACCACGGCGGCCTGGCCGTAAGCGGCTTTGTCCTTGAGATGAACACTGATGATGCGGCCGTTGAGGATGCGGAGGCATTCCACGGGCTTGAGTTCGGAGGTGCACCAGTGACCGAGGTCGGCGCAGGCGCCCACGCGGTGATCGCGGCTTTCCACGACGCCGAGGATGTAGAGCGGGTTCCAGACTTTGTAACCCGGCTTGCTCATCGACCCGCCGTGTTCATGGAAGGCCACTTTGAGATCGAACTCCTTGGCGGCGGCTTCCCACGCATTGATTTGCTCGGTGGATTCCGTGCACACCGAATAGAGCTCCATTTTCTTGGCGAAACTCATGATGGCATGGACCTCTTCGGCATTCCGGGCGGCGACCACGCCGTAGTTCACCGGGCGGACACCCAGCCGCGCGCACTCGGCCTTGAGTTCAGCCATCGCGCTTTCCGACATGGTGTGGGAAACCTTCTCCGTCGAGCCGGGTTTGAGCGTTTGGCCCGGATAGAACTCAATCATGTTGCCGCCGGCTTCCTTGGTCTTGGCGATGGCCTCGAAGGCGGTGAATTCCTTGAACGTGTAAGCCTGACAGCCGATGAACCAGCCGTTCTGGTGGAGGTTTTCCGGAATCGGCGTGGCCTGAGTGACGATGCCCGTGAGGCAAAAGCCGCCGGCCAGCGCGAGGAATTGGAGAAGTTGTATTTTCATTTTGGTGTGATGTGAGCGGCCAGTTTTCCACACCGGCCGGATTTTGCAAGTAACCTCTTCAGGGCCCGGGCGCGTCTGGCAATGGAACGGATGCCGGAAAAAAGCGGACGAAATTTATTTGTTTTTGAAAGCCGGCTGTTAATTTTTATCAAACCATGAAACCAAACAAGCAAACTTCCGCGCCCCGCTGGAGCCGGCGCGATTTCATCACCACCACCTCGCTGGCCACCGGCGCGATCGTGTTCGGCGTGCCCACGCTGCTGCGCGGTCAAAACCTGAACAGCAAACTGAACCTCGCCGCCATCGGCGCGGGCGGCAAGGGCGCGAGCGACATCGCTTGCTGCGACACGGAGAACATCGTGGCCCTGTGCGATGTGGATGCGAACATCACCGCCCGGCAGCTCAAGAAATATCCGGGGGCCAAAACCTACCAGGATTACCGCAAGCTGCTGGACGAGCTGGGCAAGGGCATTGACGCGGTGACGGTTTCCACGCCGGATCATTTTCATGCCATCGCCGCCTCGGCCGCCATGCGGCAGGGCAAACACGTCTATTGCCAGAAGCCGCTGGTGCAAACCATTTACGAGGCCCGCTATCTCCGCGACCTGGCCCGCACGAGCGGCGTCGTCACCCAGATGGGCAACCAGGGCAGCGCGGCCGACGGCTTGCGCCGCGCCGTGGAATGCATCCATTCCGGCATCATCGGCCAGGTGAGCGAAGTCCACATCTGGACGAACCGTCCCGTCTGGCCGCAGGGGCTGGACCGGCCCGCCGGTTCGGATCCGGTGCCCGAAACCCTTGATTGGGACATCTGGCTGGGGCCCGCCCCGGCGCGGCCCTACAAGAAGGGCGTCTATAATCCGTTCAACTGGCGCGGCTGGCTGGACTTCGGCACGGGCGCTTTGGGCGACATGGCGTGCCATACGGTCAACATGCCGTTCCGCGCCCTCTGCCTCGGCCACCCCACCGAGATCGAAGGCATCGCCCTCGGCGCGATGAACCGGGAAACCTATCCCCTCGGCTCGAAGATCCGCTTTGAATTTCCCGCGCGCAAGGTGTCCGTACCCGCCGCGAAAAAGACCTTCTTCCACAAGCACGACACGCTGGCGTTCGCCCCCGCGACCTTCACCTGGTATGACGGCGGCCAGCCCGACGCCTCCGCGCCGAACGGCCACGACTTCAGCAACAAGCCGCCGAAGGAACTCCTCACCGACATCGAGGCGCTCCTGGGTGAAGTGCCGAACAGCGCGTGCCTGCTCATCGGCGACAAGGGCAAAATCTTTTCCCCGGACGACTACGGCGAACAGTTTTTCGTCAAGCTCAACGACGACAAGAAATTCGTCCACTACAAGAAGCACCCGGCGCTGGCAACCATCCCGCAGACGATTCCGCGCAATTCGTTCAAGGGCGACAACGACCGCCGGCATCATCAGGAATGGATCGCGGCCATCAAGGCCGGCAAGCCCGAGGACTGCTACTCGCGGTTCGAAGTCGCCGCCCAGCTCACGGAGATCATGCTGCTCGGCTGCGTCTCGCTGCGGGCCGGCCAGAAAATCCAGTGGGACGGCCCGAACATGAAGGCCCTCAACTGCCCCGAAGCCGCGCCGTTCATCCAGCGCAACAACCGCGCCGGCTGGAAGCTGGCCTGACGCAAATTATCAAACATAAAGGCGGCGGGTTTCCCCGCCGCCTTTTTTATTCGCTGGCCAGCCGCTCGCCATCATTTCGAATCCAAATGCACCGGCTGGTAGCCGCCCTTGGTGCGGAAGAAAGCAATCAGCGCCAGATAGCACGCGAGCATGAACGCCGGAAACAGCGCCATCTTGCCGAGCGCGCTGAACTGGCCGGTGGTTGTGGCCGTCTTGAGGTCAGCCTGGGATTTCTCCTCGGTGATCGCCGCGCTCTTCACCGGGTCAATCGCCTGATACGCGCCGAGCAGATAATCCTTCTTCACGGTCACCGTTTCATACAACGCCGGATTGGCGGCGGCCAATTGTTTCGTCGCGGAGGTTTCCTGCAAATAGCCGATGAAGGGGAAGCCCAGGATGCCCACGGCGAGCATCCCGATGCCGCCCATCGCGTTCAATGTCAGCGCGCCGCCTTTCGGACATTGTTCCGAGGTCAGGCCCAGCATCGTCGGCCAGAAGAAGGTTTTACCGCAGGCATAAAGCGTGGCGGCGGCGAAAATCACCGCCATGCCCGCTCCGTTCGTCTTGGACAACGCCGTCAACCCGGCGACCGCCAGCGTCGCGCCGGTGGCGAGCAGGCCGAGCGGCGAAAGCTTGTGGACGATGGGGCCGGCGCAGAAGCGCAGGATCATCATCAGCGCCGAGGTATAGACCAGCACCCACGCGGGGTTATGGCCGGCGGCTTTCATCGGCGTCTCCATGAGCGAACTGATCCAGCCGTCCGTGCCGAGTTCGGTGGTGGCGAGCGGCATCATCACCATGATGAGAAACGCGAGAATCAAGCGGCCAAAGGATTTGGTGATGACGGCGAACGCCACCACGACCGCGCCGGTCAAGCCCCACACTACGCCGGCGCTCCAGCCAAACACCTGGCCGAGCTGCGCGAAGACCAGGCCAAACCCGACCAGCGCGCCGAACGCGCCAAATTCCTTGAGCATGGCCAGATAGCTGACGCCCGCCTGCTCACGTTCGCTCTTCGGAAATTGCCGGCCGATGAGGATGAGAAAGAAAATGACGGCGGGAATGAGAATCAAGCCCAGCGTGATGCGCCAGTCGGGATTCTTCGCCAGCGCGATCGTGCAGAGCCCACCCATCACGAGACCCGCCGGCCAGCCGGCGTGCAGGCGGTTCAGCCATTTCACCTTGTCCGTGTTGAACATCGTGGAGACGATGGGATTGGCGTAAGCCTCCACCGTGCCGTTGCCCAGACCGAGGATGATGCTGCCCCAGTAAAGCAGCTGAAAGCCGTGCTTTTGTCCCGCGACCAGCGCGTCGCCCGTCACCCCGTGGATGCAGCCATAGGCGGCAATCGCCAGCCCCGTGTAAACGAGATAGCTCGCGAACGAGAAGATCATCGCCACCTTGTAGCCGATCCGGTCGATGAACAGGCTGAAGAGGATGATGCTCACGCCGAACGGCCAGATGCCCGCCCCCTGAAGTTCGCCGACGGAAACCTTGTCGAGACCGAAATCGGTGACGAACTGCCCGCCGCAGAGAATCATGCGGCTGATGAAGGCGTAGCTGGTGGTGATGAGCGCAATGAAGCAGCCCCAGAATAGAATTTTGTCGTGCCGGTTGTTCATGGAAAGGCCACATGCTCCGGATACCAGCGCATCTGTCAACGGCAAACTGTTTCCCCTCCCCTCCCCGCCCGCATCCGGAGCGCCGGGAATAAATGTAACTTTTTTGTTCGCCCCGCCCTCTCTTTTTGCACTATAACCCAGTCGATCTATTTGCCGACCATGAAAAAAGCCACCGCCAAAACCAACATCAGCCGTCGTCACTTCCTGGGCACCGCCGCCGCCGCCATCGTGCTGCCGGCCATCGTGCCCAGCTCCATCTTCGGCCAGAACCGCCCCTCCAACCGCATCAACCTCGGCGTCGTCGGCTGGGGCATGCAGGGCCCGAGCAACACCAAGGCCTTCCTCGTCCAGGACACCTGCCGCGTCGTCGCCGCCTGCGACCTCGACAAGAATCATCTCGCCGACGCCGTCAACACCATCAACGGCCATTACCAGAACCAAGACTGCCAGGCCTACCACGACTACCGCGAAATGCTCGCCCGGCCCGACATCGACGCCGTCATGCTCGCCGTGCCCGACCACTGGCACGAACTCGTCGCCACCGAAGCCGCCCGCCACAAAAAAGACATCTACGGCGAAAAACCCCTCGCCCGCACCATCGCCGAACAGCAGTCCATCGTCCGCGCCGTCCAGAAACACAAACTCATCTGGCAGACCGGCTCCTGGCAACGCTCGCAGGCCCAGTTCCGCAAGGCCGCCGAAATCGTCCGCAACGGCCTCATCGGCAAAGTCACCCATGTCGAAGTCGGCCTGCCCTCCGGCCATTTCGACTTTGCCGGCACCAAGCCCGAACTCCTGAAGAAATTTGCCACCGCCACCCCGCCCGTCACCGAGACCGACCTGTCCAAGATCACCCCCGGCACCGCCGGCTGGCAGCTCGCCATCACCGAACCCCCCGCCGACTTCAATTACAACACCTGGATCGGGGCCTCCCGGATGGAGCCCTACATCAAACAGCGCGTCCACATGAACTGGCGCTGGAATTACAACACCGGCGGCGGCCAGCTGCTCGACTGGATCGGCCATCACTGCGACATCGCCCACTGGGGCCTGGATTTCGACCGCAACGGCCCGTCCGAAGTCGAAGCCCACGGCGAATTCCCCGCCGCCGACGCCCTCTGGAACACCTGCACCAAGTATCGCATCGAACTGAAATATCCGGACGACATCACCATGACCATCGCCGGCGGCCACGGCGACATCCGGAGCGGCACCAAATGGATCGGCACCGAAGGCTGGGTCTGGGTGGACCGCGGCGGCTTCGACGCCTCCAATGCCGACTGGAAAAAAGGCAAGACCCTGCCCGAAGCCTTGCGCAAGGTGAAGCTCTACGAATCGCCCGGCCACTGGCGGAACTTCCTCGACTCCGTCAAATCGCGGCAGCCCACCATCACCCCCGTGGAGACCGCGCATCATTCCGCCATCCCCGGCCATCTGGGCCTCATCGCCCTGCTCACCGGCCGGAAGATCCGCTGGGATGTGAAGCACGAGCAGATTCTGGGCGACCGCGAAGCCGCCAAGCTCCTCACCCGCGACTATCGCGCCCCGTGGAAGATGAGCTGAACCGCACAACATCAACCAACAGCCCGCAGCGGAAACTGCGGGCTGTTTGCTGTCCGGATTCAGACCGGAGGGAGATTAACGCTTGCGGCGGGCCAAATGGTGGGGCGAGCGTCCCCGCGAGCCGGTCCTTGCGGACGGCCATGTGGTGGGGCAAGACACCGTCGAGCCCTGAATGAAAGTTAAAAAAAGAGGGACTGACCCCTTAATGACCCCTTAACAGGACACAGACGTAATGGCTGCGATCGCCGAGATCGAGGCCGAGGGTGCAGCCGCCGGCA
>CAIXBQ010000064.1 GCA_903917705.1 uncultured Verrucomicrobia subdivision 3 bacterium
GTAGCCGATGAACGGATACCTGGCGTTGGTTGCGACGATGCCGTTGCGAACTTCAGCGAGCCAGCGGAGCAAGCCTGATTGTTCCAGGTTGACGCCGTCGCTTGCGCCGGTGATTTGAGCCAGCAAGTGGACTTCTGTTTCGAGCGGAATCGCCGTTGCTCCGCTGATGACCAAACCAAAGATAAAGATCCAAAGCAGAACGCGGATGCGACGTTGCAGAGCTTCCACACGTTGCTACGGTTGTTTCTTGTAAGGGATGGTGGGATCAACGCCGATTTGCAAATTCCCAAACGAGCGTCGCACCGGAAGGATTGAAACGGCTCGCGTAGCTGGATGGTCGAAGTTGGTCGCCATCTCACCAAAGCCGTTCACAACTTCCATGAAGTTTTCGTCGAACACGATGTCTTGATCGCCTTGGTTGAAGTGCCACGTTCCATTAGTCACTGCCACTTTGCCGCCAGCCTTGACCTTAACATTTTGGGATATTCCGGGAATTTCATGGCTATTCAAGCCGATTCATTTAGCTGAAACACAAATGAGCGACATGGTTTCAAGTTTTTGGCGGGCTGGTTGGAGTTGGGGACCAGCGCTCCGCGTCGGACCGCGCTCCGCTCCGCTGCGCGCGGCCGGGCGGGCGTTTTGGGTTGGCCTTGGCGGCGGTGGTTGGCAGGCTTTTGGCATGAGCATGGACAACGAATTGCAGAAACATTACGCGTTACTTTTGGGGATCGGCAGCCCGTGGGAAGTCAAAACCGTGGAGTTGAAACTGCCGGAAAAGAAAGTGGAGATTGAATTGGGTTGGCAATGGGGTAGTGCGGCCAAATGCCCGGAGTGCGGGTGTGCCTGCTCGATCCACGACAGCGCGCCGGAGCGGACCTGGCGGCACCTGGACACGATGCAATTCACGACGTTGATTCGGGCGCGAACCCCGCGGGCGAAATGTCCAGCCCACGGGGTCAAGACGATGCAGGTGCCGTGGGCGGTGCCGCAGGGTCGGTTCACGCTGCTCTTTGAACGGTTTGCCGTGGATGTGCTGTTGGCCTGCGCGAGTGTGAGTCAGGCGTGTGAACTGCTGGGGATTGGCTGGGACGCGGCGCATGAGATTATGAAGCGCGCCGTGGAGCGCGGATTGGAGCGGCGGCACATGGATCAACTCACGCATCTGGGAATGGATGAAAAGAGTTTCAAGCGCGGCCACTCCTACATCACGCTGCTGACGGACTTGGAGCAGTCGCGGGTGCTGGAGGTGGTGGAAGAGCGCACCTGCGCGGCGGCGGATCAGTTGTGGACCACCCTCACCTCGGCCCAGAAGTCGACTGTGGCAGCAGTGGCGGTGGACATGTGGGAGCCGTTCATTCAGACGATTGCAAAGCAGGTGCCGGAGGCGGACATCGTGCATGACCGGTTTCATGTGAGCAAATACTTGAATGAAGGGGTGGACAAGGTGCGGCGGCAGGAGCACAAGGAGTTGTTGGCCGCAGGCGATGAAACGCTCACGGGAACCCGGCAACTGTGGTTGTATAATCCGCAGCATTTTAGTCCGGAGCAGCGGGATGAATTTTCCGGGTTGAAGGATCAACAATTGAAAGTGGCGCAAGCCTGGGCGATGAAAGAACTGTTCAGCAAGTTCTGGGAATATCAGGAGGCGGGCTGGGCGCGCCGTTTTTTCAAGGACTGGTTTGACTGGGTGAGCCGCAGCCCACTCAAACCTATGGCCGACGTGGCACACCTGCTCAAGCGACATTTGGAGAACCTGCTGACGTATTTGCGTCATCACATCACCAACGCCGTCACCGAAGGATTAAACTCGAAAATTCAGAGCATCAAATCGGCGGCCCGCGGCTTCCGCAACTTCCAAAACTACCGCACACGCATTCTTTTCTTCTGCGGAAAGCTCAATCTCTATCCACTATGACGTGCCAAGAATCTTCGCCGAAGCCGCCCGTCTGGCTGGCGTTAGTCGCGCGGCGCTATCGTTTGTGATCAATAAGAAGCCGGGCGTCAGCGAAGCCACCCGCCGGCGCGTCGAAGAGGTGCTCGCCAAAATCGACTACCGTCCCGCCCCGCTGGCCAAGCGGCGCGGCGTTCGCAAGTCCGTCGTTGGCCGGTTGAGGCGCGTGGGCATCTTAATCGTCGGCTATCGTTCCCAGATGCAGATGAAAGAACACGCCAAAGTTTTCTGGTCGGCCATCAGTGCAGCAGTGGATGAGATTCGCCGGCTAGGCGCGACGGCTGAATTGCTTTTTTTGGATGATCCGGAAAATCCGCCGACAGCTTTGTTTACTGGCACTTACGAAGGCTGGCTCGGCATTGGTCTGATGCCCGAACCAAAACCTTGGCCAATGGAGCTTCGCGAGCGCCTCAACCCCGTCGTCTGGATGCCGTGCTCCGCTGGACTGGGCTGGGGCGACGCCGTGGGCATCAATCAGGAAGCCACCGGAACGCTGGCGGCAAAATATCTTTATGATTGTGGCGTCCGCACGGCGGCGGTCATCGGTTTGCTGAACACCCGCCCTATTCGCACCCGCACGGATTCGTTTGTTCAACGCTTCCAACAACTCGGCGGGGACATTGTTCCTGTGCGGCCCTTGCGCTCGTTTTACACACGGGCGCGGACACCCGATCAACTGACGGTGGACCTGGTGGTGGACGACATGCTTGCCGCCAAGAAACACACCGACGGAATTTTCGTGTCGTCGGATTGTTTTCTACCAGAAGTTTATCAAGAGCTAAAGCGCTGCGGCAAAAAGCCGGAGGTAGATATCCGGATCATTGGTTGCAGCAACGAGCGTGAATATTTCCGCGACCTCTTCCCCAAGCCGGCTACGATTGACATCCGGGCGGAGGAAATCGCCGTGCGCGCGGTGCAGCAACTCTGGTGGCGACGACAGAACCCCGAAGGCGAACGCTTTGCCATCATTCTCGAACCCCGACTGGTTTTGCCGGGGAATGGAAAATGACGCGCGCGGAAATTTTTTCAGGACGTGGCTGATCCAGTTTATTTTGCCTCGTTTCGCCGTCCCGGTTCGCGCAGACCTTGACCAATCCGCTTGGTCAACGAGTCACCGAGTTCCGCACGCGCCTTTTCCGCCTCCGCGACGAGTTGTTTTACAATTTCCGGATGGGCGGCGGAGACATCGGTGGTTTCGCCGATGTCGTGAACTAGGTCATACAATTCATTGGTTTCGATTTTCCGGTCAACATAAGTTCCGGGCACGCCGTCGTGTCCCATATTTTGCGGCGGCATCGAGTGCCAGATGTGCGGGAATTGCAATTTCCACCGGCCGTCGCTGGTGGTCACCGCCTGCAGCTGATTGACCTCATAATACCACCAGTAGGCGTCATGCGGGTTTTGTGCGCCGGACTGGCGGGAAATAATCGGCCAGACATCGAGGCCGTCAATCTTGTGTTCCGGCAGTTTTGCGCCGACAAGCTTCGCAATGGTCGGAAACAAATCAATCGTCATCAGCATGTCCCAAGTGTCCGTGCCGGCGGGAATGTGTCCCGGCCAGCGCATGACGCACGGCACGCGCGTGCCGCCTTCCCAGTTCGTGGTCTTGCCCTCGCGCAACGGCTTGGCCGAGCCGGCGTGATTCCCGTAGCTTAACCACGGCCCGTTGTCAGAGGTGAAGATGACCCAGGTGTTGGTGTCGAGACCGTTCCGCTTCAGCGCATCCAAAATCTGCCCAACCGACCAGTCAATCTCCTCGATCACATCGCCGTAAAGTCCACGCGCGGTTTTGCCGCGAAACTTGTCGGTCACGCCTAGCGGCACATGTGGCATGTTATGCGCGAGATAGAGAAAAAACGGGCGCGACTTGTTTTTTTCGATGAACTTGACGGACCGTTCCGTATACCAGGTGGTCAGATGGTTGAGGTCATCAATGGACATTTCCGGATGAAAGACATTCGTTCCGTCCCAAATCGGCAGGTTGGGATATTCGCGTTTTTTCGCCGCCAGCAGCGTGGGGAAATTAGCGATCAAATCTGGATGCCCCGGCCAATAATCCGCAGAAAGGGTTAGGCCAAAATATTCGTCGAAACCGCGCCGCAGCGGCATGAACTCGGGCGCATCGCCGAGATGCCACTTGCCGAAGATCGCGGTGGCGTAACCCTGCTGCCGGAGCAGTTCAGCCAGAGTCGTTTCATGGTCGCTGAGGCCGGTATTGGACTTTGGGCCGAGTGCCAGATGCATGCCGAGGCGGTTCGGATAACAACCAGTGAGCAGCGCGCACCGCGAGGCAGAGCAGACCGGCTGTGCGACATGAAAATTCCTAAATACCGCGCCATCGTCCGCCATGCGGTCGAGGTTCGGCGTGGCGTAACCTTCCGCGCCAAACTTGCCGATGTCGGCGTAGCCCATATCGTCGCAGAAGATGATCACAATGTTGGGGCGACTCTGGGATGTTTCCACCGCAAAAACTGCTCCGGCAGTCAAGACCGTCAGGCTCGTCAAAGCGCTTTTCATCCACGGGCCAAAACGGGGCAAGAATTGCATGGGCATTTGTAGAGGTTAAACAATTGCCCCGACCACCGCCAGTGAGGAGAACTTAACTAAGCCGCTTAACTAAGCGTCGAAACTTGAAAATCAGCAGGCAAAATTTCAGGTTTGCCGTATGGTATGGAACCATTCACCGGTTTGCGTGGACAAGATCCATGCTGAACTGGCCTAATAGCCAGTGGCGGGTTGTATTTTAATCCGCCCGGTTAGAAAAATAAAACGCCCCAGAGAACCTCAACATGATCCAGCGCAATGTGTTTTTGACCAGGATGTTTCGATTGATGCTGTGCCTGGCCGGGCTGACCTTTGCCTACACCGCGAATGCCGCGAACCGATACGTCGCCACGACGGGCAATGATATGACGGGCAACGGCACGATTGGAAATCCCTACAAGACCATCACCAAGGGATTCAGCGTGGCGGTTGCCGGCGACACCATTCAAGTTCGCGGCGGCACTTATCGAGAGACCGTGGCGCTGACCAGCAAATCAGGGAGTGCCGGCAACCCCATTACCCTCACCAGCTACACCAACGAAACGGCCATCCTTTCTGGCCTGGATGTGCAGACTTTGACGTGGACGACGAATTCGGGAATCCCCAACGTCTGGGTGGCTACCTACGCCGGCGGAGCCTTTGAACAAATGTTTGTGGATGGCAAGCCCATGCTGGAGGCGCGCTGGCCCAATGTGCCGTTGGACACCAACGGGAATTGGAATTTTTTTTCCTCTAATGTCTGGGCGGCCGTGGACGCAAACGGCAACGGTTACGGCACCGTCTCCGACGCGCATTTGGCGGCTACCGGCTGGAACATCACTGGCTGGC
The DNA here is from genome assembly GCA_903917705.1 of uncultured Verrucomicrobia subdivision 3 bacterium. GTDB lineage: Bacteria > Verrucomicrobiota > Verrucomicrobiia > Limisphaerales > UBA11358 > UBA11358. Next base: position 5,324 of record CAIXBQ010000064.1, read on the forward strand.
GCGCAGTGCTGAGCGTATCGCACCAGTATTACACTTGGACTCGCGTCATCACAAACCACACGGCTGGCTCTGCAATTTTCTATTATCCTCAAGATTTGAGCGGCGTGAGTCTCACGGATCTGGAAGGCCGCGCGGGCTTTGCCATCCAGGGTCCCAAAGCGCTCGATATTATTCGCGCCACCATGGCCGGCATCGCCGAACTTCCCCGTTTTGCTTTTCAGCAGATCCAGGGCGGCGCCCCGAATGAAA
>CAIXBQ010000065.1 GCA_903917705.1 uncultured Verrucomicrobia subdivision 3 bacterium
CCGTCCCTACCAGTCCGTTCCGGACGGGTAATATTCCAAGATAAGACCGGCTCGCGGGGACGCCCGCCCCATCCATTGGCCCGTCCGGCACGGACTGGTGCCCCGCCGCAAGGCGCGGCAAGGACCTGTAGCGGCGGTCTATGACCGCCGTTTGGTTTTTCCAAATGAATCGTCCTCATAGTAGAGCGCCGCTACAGGGCGGTGACCGCCATCCATGTTGGCCAGTCCGCAAGGACCGGCATGGACCTCAATGTCCGCTGCCGCCGCCGGTGACGGGGGTGGCGGTGCCGGTTTGTTTGAAGGTGACGACGACGAGGGTGAGCACGGCGGCCAGGCCCATGCTGGCGCCGCCCAGCACGAGGGCGTTCATGGGTTCGCTGTGCAGGAAATGTTTGAGGATATACCCCAGCAGGCCAGAGGCGGCGATCTGCGGCAGGACGATAAAGAGGTTGAACATGCCCATCATGACGCCGACTTTGTCCTTGGGCAGCGAGGGGGCGAGCATGGCGTAGGGCATGGACAGGATGCTGGCCCAGGCGATGCCGACGGCGGTCATGGCGAACAGGAGCTGATGCGGTCCGCCGGCGAGCGGCACGGAGGCCAGCCCGAGCGCGCCCACGGCAAGGCAGAAGACATGCATGAGCTTGGGGCCGGTGTATTTGGTGCCCCAGAGCAGGACGAAGGAGAAGATGAAACACACGGCGTTGTAGGCGCCAAAACAAATGCCGGACCAGGAGCCGGCGGCTTCCATCTCGGGCGTGCCTTTGACGGCGTGAAAGATGTTCTTGGCGACGGCGGGCGAGAAATAGACCCACATGGAGAACATGCCGATCCAGGTGAAGAATTGCACGAGGCCCAGTTCCCACATGCGCCGGGGGAGATGGAGCACCAGCGCGAAGATGTCGCCGAGGCCGAGGGTCCAGTCGAATTTCCTTTCCCGTATGGTCTTCAGCTCGGCGTCGGTGGGCGGATATTCCCTGGTGGTGAAGACGGTCCACAGGACGGCGCCCATGAAGGCGGCGGCGCCGATGTAGAAGGATAGTTTGACGGATTGCGGGATGTGGCCGTTGCCGCCCGCATCGGCGGCCAGGCCGAACCAGTTGGTCATCATCCATGGCAGGGCGGAGGCCACGGTGCCGCCGAGGCCGATGAAGAGGGATTGGATGGCGAAGCCCTGCGAGTTCTGTTCCTCGGGCAGATTGTCGGCGACGAGGGCGCGGAAGGGTTGCATGGAGGCGTTGATGGTGCCGTCGAGGATCCAAAGTAATCCGGCAGCCATCCAGACTTGGGGACAGTTGGGCATGAGGATGAGGGCAAGGGAGGCCAGGATGGCGCCGGCGAGGATGAACGGCCGGCGTCGGCCGAGTCGGGTCCACAGGCGGTCGCTGGATTGGCCGATGAGGGGTTGGATGAGGACGCCGGTGACGGGTGCGGCGAGCCAGAGGATGGCCAGGGAATCTTCGTTGGCGCCCAGGTAGCTGTAGATGGAGCTCATGTTGGCCATCTGGAGGCCCCAGCCGAACTGGATGCCGAGAAAGCCGAAGCTCATGTTCCAAATCTGCCAGAAGGTTAATCGCGGTTTTTGCATGGGATTGGGCGGGATGATGCGGGAGTCGCCTTTTTAAGGCAAGCCGCACAACCATGCGGTCCTTGCCGGGTCCGTGCCGGACTGGCCAGCCCTTCCGGGCGGGCACCGAAGAGCAGGCGCTGTGAAGGGTCGAATGATTAATGCGTTGAATTGTTACATCGTGACACTGGAGGCTGTCACTGTTTGGGATGGACAGATTGGGTCCATGCCAACACCTTGCGGGGCGGAAATCTTATCATTGAACATGAAACTCACCCGTTACCAAATCAAGACGCTCCAGTTCTTCGCAGCTTACCGCGAGACAGACCCCACGGTGATGCGGCAATTGCGGTTCAACTGGTTTGCCTGGCTGCCGCTGCTGGTCATCGCGGGCTTGGCAGGCGTGCTGGTGTGCACGCCGGGCGACGAATATGCCGGATGCGTGGTGTTCGGCGTGGTGATGGGGGCGTTCGGCCGGGATCTGGGCCGGTTCCGGGTCCTGTCGCGCATCTGGCCGGTTTACCGGGAGATCATCCGCTGGCCGCGGGTGACGGAATTGCTCGAGGCGGGACAGCTTCCGGCGGTCCGCAAGGACGAGGATTGATTGAAGATTGCGGATAATCCCTTTACGATGGGCAACATGGTCCTGGCTGAAAATCTGGCTCTCATCCAACAGCGCATCGCGGCGGCCTGCGCCCGTTGCGGCCGCGCCCCCTCGGAAGTCACGCTGCTGGCGGTCTCCAAATCGCATCCGCCGGAAGCCATCGCGGCGGCGGTGGCGGCGGGGCAGTTATTGTTCGGCGAGAACAAGGTGCAGGAGGCCAAGGCGAAGATTCCACTGTGCCCGGGCAAGGCGCGCTGGCAGTTCATCGGGCATCTGCAGTCGAACAAGGTGCGGGATGCGGTGGAACTCTTTGAGATGATCCAGGGGGTGGACAGCCTGGCGGTGGCGCAGGAGATTTCCAAGCGGGCGGAGCAGGCGGCCAAGACGCTGCCGGTGCTGCTGGAGGTGAATGTGGCGGGCGAGGCGAGCAAGTTCGGGTATCCGCCGGAGCGGCTGCTGGCGGAGCTGGCGGCGCTGAACGCCCTGCCGCGGATCGAGGTGCACGGGCTGATGGCCATCCCGCCGTTCGCGCCGGCGGCGGAGAAGGCGCGGCCGTATTTCCGCCGCTTGCGGGAGCTGAAGGCGGAGTGCGAACAATTGCTGGGGGCGCCCCTGCCCCAATTGAGCATGGGGATGAGCGGGGATTTCGAGGTGGCGATCGAGGAAGGCTCAACGCTGGTGCGCGTGGGCACGGCGCTGTTCGGCGAACGGCAACGCCCGCTGCCACGTTAGGCAGCGGCCGGCGGCGGTAAATTAAATCGCCTTGGCGCGAATCATGATTTAGATTGTCCTGATGATTGCCATTGAAACTTTCAAACGCGAGCTGGCGGCGGCGGTGAAGAATTACGACCGCTACGTGGTGTGCCTGCAGAAGACGCCGGAGGAGTTTGAGGCGACGGTGACCTCGCTGCTGCTCAAGGCGATCAAGGCCTATGAATCACGCGCGACGGGGATGCGCCACGGAATCGCGCTGGACAAGGAGGTCACGGTGATCCTGAGCCAGAGCGACGAGGCGCGGCCGCTGTGCGGGATTTACTTCAATCTTTCCTCCCCTTACAAGAAGGAGTCGCTGCCGAAGACGGTGCAGCCGTTCGTGGAGAAGCTGCCGAAGCCGGGCGAGTAAGGCTATTGGTCGCGGACGGTGTCGCCCACCTGGGCTTCGCCGCTGACGAGGTCGGCCACGATGTTGGTGTCTTCCTGCGGGCCGGTGACTTTGAGCTCGGCCACTTTCAACCCCCCCCGGTAAAGGAACAGGGTCGTCTGCAGCTTGGGCAGGGCGCCGGGCGGAAAGCTGACGACGACGAACCGGCCAACGGTGTTGATGGAGACGACCTTGGCGGCCAGGGAAACATCGGGGGTGACGATGGTCTTGGAGGCGGCGGGCGCGGGCGCGGCCGGGGCGGTGCGATGATGGCGCCACAGGCAGCCGTCAGTCAAAAGGGCGGCGGTCAGCAGGGCGAGCAGGCAGAGGTTTTTCATTTGGCGCGTGTTGGTCGGATTGTTGTTGTCCCGGGTTCTTCCAAGGGCTGGCGCGATTATAAGTTTGGCGCGGGGCTTCTCAACTAAAATCCGGCGGCGGCGCCTTCAGGCGCGGGCGGGAAAGGTCATCTCATCGGCGTAAAGATCGGCAAAGGCGGGGTCGTCGTTGAGGGCGACATGCCGCACGCGCGCGGCGATGGCGTCCCACCGGCTGGCGTCGTCGAAGAGCGCAAGCTTGGCGCCGAGCAGCGCGGTGTTGCCGGCGGGGACGACGCGATCAAGCGGAAGCGGCAGCAGGCCGATGCGCCGGGCGCTGGCGCGGCTGATGTAATTGCCGAAGGCGCCGGCGAGGTGAAGCTGCTTGAGGTCGTCCACGGCGGCGCCGAACCGGCTGACGAGAATCTTCAGGCCGGCGGCGATGGCGCCCTTGGCGAGCTGCAATTCCCGGATGTCGCGCGGATGGAGGGAGACGCTGCCGGACAGCGGCATGTCCCGGCGATTGGCCATGCGGCCGGCGGGATGGATCCATTCCAGTTCGAGGCCCGCCGCGACGGCGTCCACCAGACCGCTGCCGCAAAGGCCGCGCGCTTCGCCGCCGCCCAGCACGCGGCAGGAGATGAAGCCGTCCTCGACCTTGACCTCGCTGATGGCGCCGGTGGCGGCGCGCATGCCCTGCTTGATCCGCGCGCCTTCGAACGCGGGCCCGGCGGCGGTGGAGGTGCAGAGGATTTTCACATGGTTGCCGACGACGACTTCGCCGTTGGTGCCGAGGTCCATGAGGGCGACGAGATCGCGGCTCTGGTGCAGGCCGGTGGCGACGATGCCGGCCAGGATGTCCGAGCCGACAAAGCTGCCGAGGCACGGCAGGAATTCCACGACGGCGTCGCCGGGCAAATCCCAGCCGAGGTCGCGCGCGGAAAACCGGAAGCGGCCCGGCTGCTCGGGTTCGAACGGATGCGCCGCCATGGGCGCGACGTTCACGCCGCAGAAAAGCTGGTGCATGACGGTGTTGCCGACGATGGCGACGCGGTTCAGACCGGCGCTCCCCTGGCCGGAGCGAGCGACGGATTTCAACAACTGCGCAGCCAAACCGCCGAGCTGTTCGCGGATGAGGCGCTGCAATTCGCCCTGACCGCCTTGCACGGCGTATTCGACGCGGCTCATGATGTCGCCGCCATGACGGGCCTGGGCGTTCAGCGCGGTTTGGACGGCGAGGACATTGCCGGTCTGCAAGTCGAGCAGCTGGGCGGCAACGGTGGTGCTGCCGAGATCGATCGCGATGCCCAGCCCGACGCGCGGCGTGAAGGTAAACGCGGTCTGGTCGGAGAGGATCGCCGCCTCCCATTGCGCCAGCTCCAGTTCCAAATCGGCGGACACGGAATGACGGCACGCGAGCCGCCAGCCGGCCGCCAGCTCGGCGGGCGTGAGCAGTCTGGTCTCCTCGGCGACGACGGGCAGGCTGCCGTTCAGGACTTTCACGCGACAGCCCTTGCAGCGGCCGCGGCCGCCGCAGGGAAATTCCACGCCCTGCGCAAACAGGACATCCTGCAGGCGGGTGCCCGGCGCAACGTCCAATTGCAAGCCGGCCGGGGAAAGCTTGAGCGCGGCCATGCTTCAGACTTTCTCCGCGCCGATGAGCTCCGCGTCGGAACGCAGCGCGACGCGTTCGCCGGGGTTGAGTTTCAGAAATTCGCGCTCATTCCAGTCGGCGTCGAGGAGACGGCGCAGCCAGCCGAGATCGCCGGGCAACTGCTCGAACTTCCAGCCGCGCTGCTGTGCGAGGCTCCGGGCGACCGCCTCCCATTTCTTCGCCGCCGGCGCGGGCGTGTCGATGAACGCCAGCCGCCCGTAGTGCTGCGTAAAGTTCTGGAACTGCTCGAGCAGAAAATCGGCGTTCTCCTCGCCGTATTTCGCCACGAGCTGTTCGCGCGTGACGGTGGAGCCGGGCCCGAAGGTGAAGTTCTGCTGCCGGATCTCGCCGTTCTGCGGGGAGTTTTCCAGCCAGCCGGCGCTTTGAAAATAAGTCCCCGGCTGGGCCTCAAGCTGCGCGAGATAACATTGCGTGGAGCCGAGCAGCATGCCGATGCAGTCGTGCGCCCGGGGAATCACCACGGGCAGCGACCGCGCAACGAGCCCGATGATGCCGCGGTTGCAAAGCCCATAGGCGATGGCCAGGGCATCGTAATCTCCGCTCGCGGTCTGGTCGATTGCCGCCTGGAGCGCGGCGTGCAGTTGCTGATATGGCCGCTCGTGCAGACCCATTTCCAGCCAGCGGGTGGTGATCTGCGACGACGACGCGGGAGCGAGCAGTTCGATTTCCCGCTGGAACACGGGGCAGGCGATGACGAGCAGGCGGAACTGGCCCATGAATCACTTTCGCAGGCGGCGGCCCGCTTCGCGGATGAATTCAGGCGCGGTGCCACAGCAGCCGCCGATGAAGCCCGCGCCCGCTTCCACCAGCGCCGGGACAAAGCCGGCGAATTCTTCCGGCGTGGTTTCATAGGTGGCTTTGCCGGCAACGACTTTCGGCAGGCCGGCATTTCCCTTGATCCAGACGGGATGGCCATTGGCGGCGGTCTTGAACCGCCCACAGATTTTCACAAAGCCCGCGATGCCCTGACCACAGTTGGAGCCGATGACATCCGCCCCGGCGGCGATCAGACCCGCCGCCGCCTGTTCCGGCGTGGTGCCCATCATGGTGCGATCCTTGTCCTTGCCGGAATCGAACACCATGCTGGCGACGACGGCAAGTCCGGTGGCCTTGGCTGCGCGGACGGCGAGGACGGCCTCCTCAAGATCGCCCATCGTTTCGACGACCAGCGCATCCGCGCCACCCCGCGCCAGCGCGATGGCTTGCTCCGTAAAGGCGGCGGACAGCTCATCGGCGGTCACATCGCCGGTCATCAGCATTTTCCCGCTGGGCCCGATGGAGGCAAACACAAGCGCGCGGCCGCCGGCCGCCACTTTGGACAGGCGCGCACCAGCCTCGTTGATTTCGCGGACCTTGTCCGCTGCACCGGCTTCGGCCAAGCGGAAGCGGTTTCCGCCAAAGGTATTCGTCAGGATGACTTGCGACCCGGCCTCGACATAGGCCCGCGCAACCTCGGCGACTTTTTCGGGATGCGTCAGATTCCAGAGATCCGGCGTGTCGCCGGGCGCGAGGCCGCGCGCCTGAAGCTGGGTGCCCCACGCGCCGTCGGTCAGCACCGGGCCCGACGCGACGAGTTTTTGGATAAGCGGATGAATCGGCATAAGAGATTTAAGACCAGTGCGCCGGTTTCTGCCACGTTCGTCAATTCAAAAGACGCCATAAAATCATTCCGCAACCACTTTGAATGGAATGGCGGGCAGCGTGGCCACGGCCGGACGGCGCGACTGATTGGCCAGTTTTTTCGCATTCGCAGCGGCAGCCTGATTTCGGGGGACCACATCGCAAATCAGGTTTCCGCTGGAACCGGCCTTGGTTTTCTCAGCATTGCAGGCGAACACCAGTTCCAGTCCGGCTGGAATGACGGATACATTCGTGAGCGTAATCCCCTCCGGCGCATTGGCAAGCTCCAGCTTGAACCGGTCGGCAAAATTGTTTCCGGGCGGCGCGCTGACGCGCACCCGCACCGTGCCGCCGGGCGAGATCTTCACTGGCGTGGCGCTGATGATCTTGAATGCATCGCGCATGAACCAGCGCTGCTGGCCGGCCACCGCGACGGCAAGCTCCCTGGACGGCACGAGGTGCCGGTAGAAAAACGCCTGCATCATATCCTCGGCCGGCGCAGCGGTGTGGGTGACACTCTTCCCGCCGATCAAGGCGTGGCCATCAAGGGCGATAGCGACGACCTTTTCGGGCGCCTCCGGCGGCGCTTTCAAGGTGAACTGCGCCTTGTCCTGGCCCTCGGCGATGCGCGCACCGCTCAGGGAAAAGCCGGCCGGAGCATTCTTCAAGTCCAGGCTGATGGCATTGGTGAAGCCGTCGCGGCGAAGCGCATACACGGTCAACGGCGCGCTCAAACCGGCGCGCAGGCTGAGGCTCGACGGCACAACGCGCAGCGTGAAGTCCGGCTGCGGCTCGCTGAGGCGCAAACGATAGGCGAACTCCGGCCCGCCCTGCCCCTGCGTATCGGTGAGATGGACATAGTAGGTTCCATCCGCCGGCAGCGTGGCGGTAAGATAGGAATCGGCATGGTGCGTGTTCAATCCGGAGCCTTTGTCTTCGAAGTCGTCATTGAACGCGAGCTGCTTGCCGTCCGCGTCGGTCAGCCGCAAAAAGGAATCCAGCGGCGAATCCAGCCGTCGCGCAAAAACCTCGGCGACGACCGACTGCCCGGCATGGCCGGCAAATTTGAACACGTCATGCTCACCCGGTTTGCCGATGCGGCCGTTGATAATGACAGGCAAGGTGACAGCCTGCGCCGCCCGGATGGAATCATTCGGCTCACGCTCGGGACATTCCGGCAGGTCGTCCACGGCAAACGGCACGGCGTTATAATAGGTTCCGGTCAGCGACGTGATTCCAGCTTCGGAATTGTCGTGGGGCAAGGTTTTCTCCGCCAGATTCCAGCCCGTCAGCACAACGGAAGTTTTTTCACCGAGTTTCCCGCCGAGGGGAAAAATACCGGTGACGAACGGCAGGTCGCCGATGGTCAGACGGTAGATGAAATCCTCGCGGCCCCGGTATAGCGAATCCCGCACTCCGATGGTATAAGTGCCGTCGTGCGGCACCTGGAAATGAATAACCGGGTCCGGCCGGAAGTGGTACCGCTCCGCGCTCGCCACTTCCTTACCCTTAGCATCCAGCAGTGTCAGAGTGGCCTCAAACCATCCCGGCACTGCGTCCGCCAGATACGGGATCAGCCGCCGCGCCTCGATGACAATGATGAGCTGCTGTCCCTGCCGGGCCATGAAATGATATCGGTCCACGCCCGCTGGAGCGATCTGGCCATTGATGGTGGCGGGCAATTTCACCGTGGACTCGACCGGCGGGGGCAGGTTCGGAGTCGTGCTGGCACGTTCCTTCGGCACCGCTTTCCAATCCGGCTTGGTGGTCTCGGGCAGCACCCCCACGCAAAACTTCAGGGGATTGGACAAACCGCCGGGCGTCCGCACCCGGATTTCGTGATCACCAAGTGTGGCATTGGTGCCCACCGACAGTTGCAGCGTCATGAATTCACTCAAGGCGGGATTGGCGGGTCGTCGGCCAAACTGCGTGAGCTTTTCCCGGATCGTTTCCGCGCGCATCCTTTCAGCCGGAGTCAGCGGCTCACCCTTCTTCCGTTTTTCCTGAATCTTGCTCAGTTCCTCCTTCATGGCCTGCTGTTCATCCGGTTTCAGCGGGCGATCATAGGCAATGGTGTTCCCGCGCGCACAATCGCCATCCACGACCACGGAGAAGTTGGTGGTGCTAAAAAAATATTGCCCCCCCACCACGACGGTGAACGTGGAACCCAGCCGGCCGCCAGCCGGATAAACGTAGCTGAGATGCGGCAATTGCTGCGCGCGGGCGGCACCGGCAAGCCAACCGGATAAAAGAGCAACAGCAAAAAGTGTTTTCATGCGGACATGATTTCTTTCAGCAGCCCGGCAGACTTAATCCCGTCAGCAGCCTGCGGCATGACGAACGTGGGGAGACCTTCGGGATTGGGCAGTTTCGTGGTCGCCTCGATTCCCAATTGCGAGTAGATGCTGCCAATGAGGTCAACCGGATAAACCGGTCGGTCCTTGACCTCTTCACCTTTTGCGTCGGACGAACCGACAACCTGGCCGCCCTTGAAACCGCCGCCAGCCAGCACCGCGGAAAACACCTTGCCCCAATGATTGCGGCCGCCGTTCCACGGTGCATCCCACTGGACTTTGGGTGTGCGGCCGAATTCGCCACCCCACCAGACAATGGTCGAATCGAGCAATCCGCGCTCGGACAAATCCTGAATCAGGGTCCCCATGCCCTTGTCAAGGTCGGGCAGGTTGCGGCGCATCGCCGTAAAGTTTTCCTTGTGCGTGTCCCACCCACCGTAATTAATCGTGACGTAGGGAATGCCGCTCTCGACGAGCCGCCGCGCCACGAGACACGACTGGCCAAACTTGCTTTTGCCATAGCGGTCACGCAGGTCCGGTTTTTCCTGAGCCAAGTCAAACACCTTTGCGCCGTCGCCGAGAATCATGTCATAGGCCATGTTTTCCGCCTGCGTGGCCGACGTTATCTGCGGATTCTCCGGCAGCGACTGTGCGAGAGTATCAAGGTGATGCATCAGTTCGCGCCGGTTTTTCTGGCGCTGGTCGGTGAAACCCGGAAGTACCACACCCTCGACCGCAAACGGGATCTGCGCCGGATTGCCGCCGGTCGCAAACGGTTTAAAGCGCTGCCCCAGAAATCCCGCCTCGTCAAAACGCCCCTGCGGCTCGGTTAGCACGACATAAGGCGGGATGAGCCCTTTGTAACCCGCGTCATAGCCTTTCGCGAGGGATACCACCGAGCCCACACAGGGATAAACCAGCCGTCCGCCCGGCTGGCGACCGGTCTGCACAATGTAGGACGCAGTTTCGTGGCCATTGTTGCCATGTGTCATGCTGCGGATGATGGAATACTTGTCCGCCTGCTTCGACAACATCGGCAGCAACTCGCCGATGCGAATGCCGGAGACATTCGTCTCAATTGGCGATTTCAGCGGCCCGCAATAATCATACCCCGCGTCCGGCTTGGGATCAAAAATGTCGGTGTGCGACGGTCCGCCCCACATCCAGATCTGGATGACAGCCTTGGCGCGAGCGGCGCGCGGCGCGGCATACGCCTTGAAAGACAAATGATTGGCCAGCACCAGTCCGCTCGCGGCAAACAACGCTCGGCGGATCGCCTCGCGCCGGCTGAGGCGCGGACGCTGCTTTTCAAAGTCAAAATAGAATGCGCTCATATTCGTTCCTTTGTTTTAATGCCGGTAAAGAAATTCCGTGCTGTTCATCAAGGCCCACGCCAAGTCCACCACCGCCTGGCGTTTGCCGACGCCCGTCTGATAATATTCCTGCGCCGTCCTGATTTCCGCGGCCGTCGGAAACCGGGAGAGGATTCCCAAATACATACCGGTGACCACCTCCGTCGTCGAGCGGTTGCCCGAGGACTGGAAGTCGATCATCCGACTCGACTCGATTTTCTTTTGCATCAAGCTGGAGTTGAGCAGGCACAGTTTCTGCGCGGCGTTGATGCGGTTATTCCGCTCGGATTCCAGACCAGTGTCGCGCGGCGGCCGCCCGAACATTTCAAGAAACGGGCTGGTGATACTGCCGTCCGGTAGCGCAATGGAGCGCAGGTTATCGGGGATAAACGTGTAGGGCTCGGGAATCGCGCTGGAATATTTCTCGCTCGCGCCGGTGATCTGGTCCAGCGCATCAATCAGCACCTCGGCATCCAGCCGCCGCAGCGGGTAACAGGCAAAATTCGCCGCCGCCTCCGGACGGTTGCTTTGCGGAATCGAGGCGAGCTGGTAAGTTTGGGAATTCAATATCTGCCGATACAGCCGCTTGAAATCATAGCCGGACGAGACAAAATCCTTTTCCAGAAACGAGAGAAGCTCCGGGTTGGCCGGCGGGTTGTCAGCACGGAAATCATCGGGCTCCTGCACGATGCCCCGGCCGAGCAACCAAGACCAGGCGCGATTCACGACGCTCCGCGCGAACTGCGGGTTTTTCACCAGCCAGTCGGCAAACACAATGCGCGGATCCTGGTCCGGGGAAAGTTTCACCGTCGAACCGTCGCGCAATACAGCCTTTTGCGGCGATCCGTTCAGCGCACCGGCATTGGTCGAGGCGGGATTAAAAAAAACAATCTCCTCCTTCCACTCGGCCGTGGTTTTGTAGCCGATGTTCGCAAAGAACATTGCCATGCCGGCGAGTTGGTTGGACGGCCACCGATCCGCGCGTTCGCCCAAAAATGTCAGCGCGACGGTCTGCGCGATGCCGGCCGGCGTCCGATTCTGCATCGCGCGGTAGAAGTTGACCGGCGGCAGTTCGAAGTTGCTTCCGCTGGCCGTGAGCAGTGTGCGGGCGAACTTGTCGCACGGCGTATTATCGCGGATAGCGTCATGCACCCAGCGATGATACGACTGCGCGGCGTTCGGCCAGAGGTTGATGGGGAACTCCGCCTTGATGCGAAGCATGTCGCCCCATTTCATTGCGAGTAAATCGGCATACTCGTCGCCTTCTAGAAGCCGGTCGATCAGGACCCGCCGCTTGTCTGGGCTACTGTCGAGGATGAACTGCTGCGCCTCCGCCGCAGTGGGCAACGTACCGGTGACATCCAGGTAAACCCGCCGGACAAACACCGGATCCGAGCAAAGCCGGGCCGGGGTGATGTCCAATACCTTCAGCCTCGCAAACACCAACTCGTCAATCTTGTTCCGGGGCGCACCTACGGAGCCATTTTCAAAGGGTGAGGCCGCGGACGTTTTGCAAGGAACCATCAACAACACCGACAACAACAGCCAGCCACCGATTATTGCGGTAAATTTTACAGCGCGCGGGCTCATTTTATAGTAGTCCAGACGGACAATGTCGCACAAAGGCTTCAAGAAAATATGCGCAATGTTAATTATTCGCACGGCAAATCTGCCGGCTGCAAAAAACAAACCGCCCAGATTGTAACTATTCCCTCGGCGCGGGCGTCGAATACGGCGATGTCGCCACTCGTCACAATGCCCGCCAACCTTCCTCCGAACGTTCCTCCGAACGAAGGCAAAAGCGAATCCGGCCCGCAAACTTCCCTCACGGTCAAGCCGATGGCAGGCGAAAGCATTTCCGGTTTATGCAGCCGCCTAGCCCGGCAGCTACACGAGCAGGCTTCCACCCCACTCCACTTGCTGGTATTCGGCAGCGTCCGGGCCAACGCAGCAATCATGGACGCGCTCGGAAAAAGTTTCGGGCGCGTCGACTGGCCGGTGACCTGGGTGGAAGGCGACGCCTGCGACGGGGGCCCGCTTGCGGGAATTCAGGTCCACGCCTTTACCGGCAACGTGGAACGCCTAACGTTCGACGGCCGCGTCACCGGCTCAGTGTTCACAGATGGGGGCGCGCAGCAATGCATTGTCGGCGGTCTCACACCTGCGGATAAAACGCTTACGCGCGCGGAGCAAACCCGCCACACGCTGGAAGCCTTGCAAGCCATCCTGAGCCAGGCCGGCTTCGACCTTGGCGACACAGTGCGGACCTGGTTCTTCCTGGAGAACATCCTGACCTGGTATGACGAATTCAACCATGCGCGGACGAAGATTTATTCCGGCGTAAAATTCCGCACGGGCTCGATGCCGGCGAGCACCGGCGTCGGCGCCAAGAACCCCGACGGAACAGCGCTGGCGTTGGCGGCGTGGGTGTTCCGCCCGGTGGCCGGCCATTCCCGTGCCGAGGAAGTCGCATCGCCGCTGCAATGCCCCGCACCCGCCTACGGCAGTTCGTTCAGCCGCGCGATGGAGATGCCGTCGGACGGCGGACGACGATTATTCATCTCCGGCACGGCGAGCATCGCGCCCGGTGGAAAGACGCTCTGGGTGGGCGACATGAGCAAACAGGTCGAATTGACCATGGATGTGGTCGAGGCGATGTTGCGTGCGCGCGGCTTCACTTTCGCCGACCTCACACGCGCCACGGCCTATTTCCGCCATTCCACCGATGCCGGCATCTTCTCGGAATGGCTGGCGGCGAACCGTTTGACCACCATGCCCGTTGTCTTCGCGCAATGTGATGTATGCCGCGATGATCTTTTGTTCGAACTCGAAGCGGACGCCGAAAATTCAGTCCCGATGTAAAAGGCGGATAGCAAGCCTGCGGACCAGAGAGTCCGATGTCAGCAGACAGTTGCCAGGCGGGTTCGGTATAACTAATCTTATTTCTTCATGTACCCCATGACCTCACGCGAACGCCTGATTGCCACGTTAAACCACCAGCCGACCGATCGCTTGTGTGTGGATTTCGGTGCAGGCTTCCAGACCGGAATGGGCGCGGGCGCAGTCCACCGGCTGCGGGCGGCGGTGCTGGGCGACCAGAGCGGGCACCGCGTCAAAGTCATTGAGTCCTACCAGATGCTGGGAGAGATTGATGAGAAATTACGTCAGGCGCTGGGTCTGGATGTCGTCGGCGTGCATGGCGCGGGTACGATGTTCGGCTTCAAGAACGAAGGCTGGAAGCCCTTCACCTTGTTCGATGGCACCCCGGTGCTGGTGCCCGGCGAGTTTAATGTCACCCGTGCGCCGGACGGCGGCTGGTTCATTTATCCCGAAGGCGACATCCGCGTGCCGCCCTCCGCGTGGATGCCGAAGGATGCATACTTCTTCGACGCAACCAGCCGCCAGGCACCGCTCGACGAAACTAAACTCGACCCCGCCGAAAACTGCGAGGAAATGGGGGTCATCAGCCCGGAGGATGTCCAGCACTTTGCGCGGGTTGCGCAACATTATCACGAAACGACCGACTATGGAATCTACATGACGCTGCCGGGGACGGCCTTTGGCGACATCGCGCTCGTGCCGGCGCCATGGATGAAGCACCCGAAAGGCATCCGGAGCGTCGAGGACTGGTACATGGCAACGGTCACACACCGCGACTATGTGCAAAAAGTTTTTGAGGTCCAATGCGAATGCGCTTTGAAGAGCATCGAGTTGCTCGCCGCCGCCGTGGGTGATCGGGCCCAGGTGGTGTTTGTTTCCGGCACGGATTTCGGCACCCAGACCGGGCAGTTCTGCTCGGTGAAGACCTACCGGGAACTTTACAAGCCGTTTCATCTGGCGGTGAACCAACTCATCCACCGGCTGACAAAGTGGAAAACTTTCATCCACAGCTGCGGGGCGGTGGCACCATTCATCCCCGAGTTCATTGAAGCCGGATTCGACGTGCTGAACCCCGTGCAATGCTCCGCTACCGGCATGGAGCCACGCGCGCTCAAACGCGAGTTCGGCCGGCACCTCGTCTTCTGGGGCGGCGGCGTGGACACGCAACGGACCCTCCCATTCGGCACGCCGGACCAGGTATATCGCGAGGTCCGCGAGCGCATCGACATCCTAGGCGAAGGCGGCGGCTTCGTGTTTAATAGCACGCACAACGTCCAGAGTAACGTGCCCGTGCCCAACCTCCTCGCGCTGTTTCGCGCCATCAAGGACAGCGCGCGATCCTGAATCCCCCCGGTAGTTCCCCTCTCATGAGATCGCTGCCTCGCGTCGCGCTGTTGATTGAAAGCTCCCGCACCTACGGGCGGGGCATCCTGCGAGGCATCGCCCGGTATGCGCATGCGAACGGGCCGTGGTCGGTCTTTCTGCAAGAACGCGAACTGCACAGCGGCATCCCTCCCTGGCTGACTCGTTGGAATGGCGATGGCATCATCGCCCGTATCGAAAACAACCGGATGGCTACCAAGCTCACGCGAACAGGTCGGCCGGTGGTGGACGTGCTGGGTAACAATCGGCTGGCAGACATTCCCGGCTTCGATTCGGATGCCCGTGCGCTAGCGCAACTGGCGGCAGATTATTTCGTGCGGGCGGGTTTCCGCCATTTTGCCTTCTTCGGTTATCGCGGCATCCCTTTTTCAGACCGGCGCGAGGCGGCATACGCCACCTGCCTGGCGAAGCACGGTTTCAGCCTGAAAGTATTCCCCTCCAAACCGGGCCGAATTCCAGCAATGCACATCCAAGCCCTGGAACAATCGGGCCTGGCGGCAGGCATGGCCATCGCCGACTGGCTTCGCAAGCAACCGCGTCCCCTCGCCATCTTTGCCTGCAACGACGTTTGCGCCCAGCAAGTGCTCAATGCGTGCCGCGAACAAGGCATCAAGGTGCCGGAGGAAATCGCGGTCATGGGAGTGGACAATGATGACGTGCTGTGCAACCTGTGCGAACCGTCGCTCACCAGCATCGAACCCGACACGGAGCGGCTGGGCTACGAAGCCGCCACCCAACTGGACCGGATGATGCGGGGCCGTCTGGTCAAGGCAGTCATCACGCAAATTCCACCCATCCGCCTGCATGAACGCGGGTCAACCGACGTGCTGCCCATTGATGATCCCGTGGTGGCCCAGGCGCTGCGGTTCATACGCAGCCGGCTGGCGAAAAGAGTCGGAGTCAAAGACGTCCTGGAACAGGCCAGCCGCTCGCGGACCGATATGGAGCTGAGGTTTCGGCGGTGGCTGAAAACCAGCATCAGCAAGGAGATCACCCGCCAACAACTGGACCGCGCGGGCAGACTCCTGCAACAAACCGACTTAAGCCTGAAAGAGGTTGCCTCGCGCGCGGGCGTCGCCAACGCGTCACATTTATGCCGGTTGTTTAGGCGGCGACACAACCGGACACCAACGGAATTCCGTGGCGCTGTTAAAACAGACAATCGAATTATCAAAAGTGACAATTGACCGCAACCCGACCGTCATGAAAGCATGGCGTCATGAAACCTTACTCGACGCGCACGCACCAGCAGGCTAGAGCGAGCAACTCAAAGCAACCCGCTGTCGGCACCATCGCCGGGGTTTGCACGCGGGTGGAGGAAAATATTTTCCCGACCTATCTACCCGCCGCGCCAGACAAGAACCCAATGTTTCTAGAGAAGCGCGTGTATCAGGGCAGCAGCGGCAAGGTATATCCACTGCCTTTCACGGATCGCATCGCCGAAAAACCGGTGGAACACGCGTGGAAGGCCGTCTGGATAGAGAATGAATTTCTCCGCGTGCTGGTGCTTCCGGAAATCGGCGGGCGCATTCACGCCATCCAGGACAAGACGAACGGCTATGACCTAGTTTATAACCAGCCGGTCATCAAGCCGGCGCTGGTCGGACTGGCCGGATCGTGGGCTTCCGGAGGCATCGAATTCAACTGGCCGCAACACCACCGACCCGCGACTTTCCTGCCGTTGGATTTTCAAATTGAGCAACACGCCGACGGTTCGATAACCATCTGGTGCAGCGACCATGATCCGATGAGCCGCATGAAGGGAATGCACGGCGTCTGTTTGCATCCCGGCAAGGCGATCGTCGAATTGAAAGTACGCGCCTACAACCGCACGCCGTTCACACAGACTTTTCTATGGTGGGCCAATGTGGCCACGCGGGTGCATGAGGCTTATCAGAGCTTTTTCCCGCCAGATGTCTACTACGTGGCCGACCACGCGCGGCGCTCGATGATCGAGTATCCGCTGGCGAAAGGATTTTACTACGGCATCAACTACGGGAAGCGCGGCCGCACCGGAATTCCATCAAACGAATTGCCAGGCCAATTCATCCCGCCCCACTGCCAGAAGCTGACCAACAGCCTCCAGCCGGCCGCCACCATCCCCGATTACGCACCGAACGACCTTTCGTTCTACGCGAACATTCCCGTGCCCACGTCCTACATGTGCATGGGCAGCCGGGAGGATTTCTTTGGCGGCTACGATTATAAGGCGCAGGCGGGCATCGTCCACCTCGCCAACCATCACATCTCGCCAGGCAAAAAGCAGTGGACGTGGGGCAACCATGAGTTCGGCTACGCCTGGGATCGCCATCTCACGGATCCAGATACTCACGGAGAATACCGCCCCTACATTGAGATCATGTCGGGCGTTTTCACCGACAACCAGCCGGACTTCAGCTTTCTCCAACCCGGGGAAACCAAATCGTGGAGCCAGTTCTGGTATCCGATACAAAAAATCGGCCCGGCGCAGCACGCGAATCGGGACGCGGCAATCAGCTTGAAGATTGCAAATGGAAAAATCCGCCTCGGCATTGCCGTAACGCGCTATTTTTCCCATGCAGAAATGATTCTCCTAGCGGGCAGCAAAAGACTTTTCTCACTCAGACACGACCTTACGCCCGGGGCGCCGCTGGTGAAGGAAATCAAACTGCCGGGCATGGTTGCCGCGCCAGATTTATTGTTTCGCATAACCGACAGCCAAGGATGCGAAATCATTTCCCACCAAGCCAGGCCGCGAGTGCCCGGCAAAGTGCCGCCACCCGCCACTGAACCGCCAACTCCCGCGGATGTAGCGAACACCGACGAACTTTTCCTAATCGGCCTGCATCTGGACCAATACCGCCATGCCACGCGCTGCCCAACACTTTACTGGCGCGAAGCGCTCCGCCGCGATCCCGGCGATGCCCGCTGCAACAACGCACTGGGATTATGGCGTCTCAAGCGCGGCGAAGGCTCCGTCGCAGAAACGCATTTTCGTAAAGCCATCGAACGCGTCACCGGCAGCAATGCCAATCCTTATGACGGCGAAGCCTATTATAACCTTGGCCTGTGCTTGCGCCACCTTGGCCGCAACGGAGACGCCTACGACGCGTTCTACAAATCCGTCTGGAATCAAGCGTGGCAGGCTGCCGGTTATCACGCCCTGGCGGAATTGGATTGCAAAAAGTTTGACTGGTCCGCCGCCTTGGATCACTTGGAACGTTCGCTCCGGATGAACACCGACAACCTGCGTGCCAGGAACCTTAAGGCCATTGTCCTGCGAAAGCTTAATCGTATGACCGAAGCAGACGGAATGCTCCGCGAATCACTCGCGCTGGATACGCTCGATTGGTGGGCACGAGTCCTGTCGACCAACCACAAGAAGAATCCGGACGATTTACAAACCCTCTTAGATCTGACGCACGACTTCGCCCGCGCCGGATTATACAAAGAAGCAATCGCTCTCCTCCAAAACCCGACCTCGAAAAAATTAGCTTTTCCCGACCAAAGCCGCGGCGCAGCGCCGCTGATTCATTACACACTGGGCTGGCTATATGAAAAACTCGGCGAAAAAGAAACCGCACTGAGCCATTACCAGCATGGCGCCGCGCTGCCGACAGATTATTGCTTCCCGGCGCGGCTGGAGGAAATTGCCATCCTCGAAGCCGCCATACGGGCAAACCCGTGCGACGCCAAAGCCCCGTATTTCCTGGGCAATCTGCTTTACGACCGCCGACGCCATACGGAAGCCATCCGTCTTTGGGAAAAATCCGCGAAACTTGATCCAAGTTTTTCCATTGTCTGGCGCAATCTTGGCATCGGCTGGTTTAACATTTCCAGGAAGCCGGCCAAAGCACGCGAAGCTTACGAGAAGGCGATCAAGGCCAATCCAACCGATGCGCGACTGCTATTTGAGCGAGATCAACTCTGGAAACGGCTGGGTGAAAATCCGGTGAAGCGGCTGGGGAAGCTGCAAAAATGTCTCCACCTCGTTTTGCAACGCGACGATTTGACAGTGGAATATTGCGCGCTGCTAAATCAACTGGGCCGGCACGGCGAAGCCGGACAGTTATTGGCAAAACGGAATTTCCAGCCATGGGAAGGCGGCGAAGGCGCCGCGCTGGGCCAGCACGTGCGCACCCAGCTTGCGCTGGGACGCGAGGCGCTGGCGGTAAAAACGGAAATTACAAACGCGATCGCGCATTTCAAAGCGGCGCTGAAATCGCCGCCGAACCTCGGCGAGGCGAAGCATCTGCTCGCCAATCAGAGCGACATTCATTACTGGCTAGGCTGCGCGCTGGACTTGTCCGGCGAAAGGGAGGCAGCGCGCGAAAACTGGCATTCGGCGGCCAGTTCCAAGGGTGATTTTCAGGAGATGCGCGTCCGTGCGTTCTCGGAAATGACATTTTACTCCGCACTATCGCTGGAAAGGTTGGGACAAAAAGCGAAGGCAAAAAAACTTCTGCGCGACTTGCTCGCTTACGCGCAACAACTTCAAAGATCCGAGGCGAAGATTGATTACTTCGCCACATCGCTGCCCACAATGCTCCTGTTTGACGACGATCTCCAGTTCCGGCAAAAAACCACGGCATTGTTTTTGCAGGCTCAGGCATGGCTGGGACTGGGTCAACCGGCGAAGGCGAACACCTTACTGAAAACAGTTTTGCGGCGTGATCCGAATCACGCGCTGACAGTAGATTTTTTAAAAGAAACCCATACCCGTTAAAAAATGAAGCAACTTGGCCAAAAGATATTACTCGCCGGCACTCTGCTGCTGTTGCCCGTAGCCGCGACGCAGGCGGCAGAGACAATTTCGCTGGCGGGGCAGTGGGCATTCAAACTAGACCCGCAGGATTGTGGCTTGGCGGAATCCTGCCCCACGCGGTCTGGCCCATTGCCGGATAATATCAAACTTCCCGGCACAACGGACGAGGCGGGTTTCGGCACGAAGACAACGAATGCGGAAACCGGCGTGCTGACCCGCGTGGTGAAATACTACGGCGCGGCGTGGTATCAGCGCGAGATAGTCGTGCCGGAGTCATGGAAAAACAAGGACGTGGAACTCTTTCTGGAGCGCGTGATTTGGGAGAGTCGCGCGTGGATTGATGGGAAAATGTGCGACGCGCAGGAATCGCTCAATACGCCACATGTCCACAAGCTTGGCCGATTGGCACCTGGCAGGCATCTGCTGACGGTGCGGATTGACAACCGCCCGCGGTATCCGATCGGAATCAATAGCCACGGTTACACGGAACAGACGCAGACCATCTGGAACGGCGTAGTGGGCCGGATCGAACTTCAGGCGCGCTCGGCCGTCCACATCACACGAACCCGCGTTTTCCCAGAAGCCAGGGCAAATAAAGTCGATGCGGAAATTTCGCTGCAAAGTGACGGTGTGACCACGCAGGCGGCAAGGGTGCGGCTGGAATTACGAAAGCGCGGTTCGCACCACATTGTGGCGCAGGAGCAGACCCACATCGAGGTATTGCCCGGCACGAATATCATCCGGCTGGAAGTCCGGCTGAACCGGGCGCCGGACTTGTGGGACGAGTTTGCCCCGAACTTATACACACTGGACGCGACCGTGGATTCGGATGGCGCCACGGACAGCAACGGCGAGACCTTTGGTTTCCGCGACGTGTCCCGTGCGGGCCAGCACATCGCCATCAACGGGCAAGCCACCTTTCTGCGGGGCAATCTCGATTGCGATCATTTCCCACTCACCGGATACCCGGCGATGGACGTGGAGGGATGGAAGCGCATTTTCGAGATCTACAAGGCGCATGGCCTGAATCACGTCCGCTTTCATACCTGGACGCCTCCCGACGCCGCGTTCAAAGCGGCGGATGAACTGGGCATCTATATTCAATCCGAGGTGGTATGGGTTCAGCGCCCCCTCGGCAAGGACCAACCGGGGCGGATGGAAGGAATGCCGTTCGGGTCGATTCCGGAATCATTGATGAATCCGCCGGGTACGATCGACAACTACGTCCACGATGAAATCCGCCGCGTGATGAATGCCTATGGCAATCATCCGTCGTTCATCTTGTTCACCATCGGCAACGAAATGGGCGCCTTCGATCCCACGGTCTGTGGCGAGTGGATTCAGGAAATCAAGACCTATGATCCGCGGCGGTTTTACGCCGTGAGCACCGCCCGGCGGATTGTACCGCAGGATGATTTCAACGTGACCCACGCGATTCCGGACGTCGGCTGGTGCCGGGATACGATCAATCCGTTCAACGATTGGGACTACGAGAAAATCTATGCGCAGGCACCGGTGCCAATCATCGCGCACGAGGTGGGCCAGTGGCCCACCTTCCCGACGTGGGATGAGATCGGCAAATACACGGGCGTATTGCGCGCACGGAACTACGAACACTTTCGCGAACTTGCCCGGTCCAACGGCGTCGCAAAACTTGACCGCGAATTCCGGCTCGCTTCGGGCGCAATTTCGCAGCGGCTCTACAAGGATGAAATCGAAAGCCACCTGCGCACCCCGGACTGCGCCGGTTTTGACCTGCTGAGCCTCCAGGACTTTTCCGGCCAAGGCGAGGCGCTGGTCGGCTGGCTCGATTCGTTTTACGACAGCAAAGGCATCGTAACCCCGCAGCGATTCAACCGCTGGTGCGGCGCGACCGTTCCGCTGGCACGTCTACCCCGATATATTTATCAAACCGGCGATACCCTGACCGCGCGCGTCGAGGTGGCACACTATGGAGCAAAAACACTCGAGGGCGTGACGGCGGCGTGGTTTCTACGGGACGAGCGAGGGAAAATACTGGAACAGGGAAAGTTTGCGCCGACAAACCTTCCGCTGGCGAGCGTGACGACCATCGGCATGGTCACCGTAAAACTCGACCACTGCACCGCGCCGGGCCGGGTGCGACTCGAGGTGCGGCTAGAGGGAACGCCGTTTGCGAACGACTGGGACATCTGGGTTTTTTCCACCGCCGCCATGACCACCCCCGCGACCGGCGCGGTTGAGATCTGCTACACGCTGGATGCCGCCATGAAAAAGCTGCGCGCCGGGAAAAAAGTATTATTCGACGCTCATCGGTCGGGCACGAAGGATAATGCCAGCTTTGCGCGGTTCAAGCCGGCCTACTGGTCGGCCTGGATGTTCAAGGGTCAATACACCTTGGGCGCGCTGGTCCGCAACGGGCATCCCGCGCTGAAATATTTTCCGACCGACAATCATTACGACTGGCAGTGGGAGGAACTGTGCCGCAGCGGGCGCGGTTTCCGGCTTGACGGACTGCCGCTGGACTACCAGCCGATCATCCAGCCGATTTGTGATTTTCATTTCGACTGGAAGCTCGGCTCCGTTTTCGAACTGCGCGTGGGCGAAGGTAAACTGCTGGTCTGCGGCTACGACATCACCAGCCAATTGGACCGGCGACCCGCCGCGCGCCAGCTTCGCGCCAGCCTGCTGGACTACATGAATTCAGCCGCGTTCGCGCCGCAGACCCCAGCGGATGCGCAACGGCTGGCGGCAATTATTCCCACGACCAGAAACGCGCCGGTAGCAATGCCGAAAAACTTTGAAAACGCCGTGCTTTACGTCAAGGCCGGCGCGAACGACCCTTCGAACGGAAATGTTCCTTGGAAGCCCGAATTGGACGACGCGAAAGTCACCGAGGCCGGTTTCGGCTACGATGTGAAGTGCAACGCCATCTGGAAAGACGGAACCGGAACGGCGTGGTGGGGTGATTCCAAACTGGTGATTGAGGTCCGGATCCCCACTCCCAAGATCTACGACTTTTATGTCCACTTCCACGACTGGAACGACAATGGACGCGAGGGTAAAATCAAATTCGAGGGCCGTGAATATGAGCTTGGCGCCCACAGCGGTCCGGGCAAATGGGTCAAGCTGGAAGTGCTGCGCGAAGACTGTCTGGACGGGAAAGTCATAATTGAAGCCACGCCCACCGCCGGCCCGAATTTACAAATCACGGCCATAGTCCTGGTGCCACGCTGAAACCCAACCACCCAGGATTCGACTGATCTAATCATGAAAACCAACATAATCACACTCACCGCCATCGCCTTTCTCGGCGCTGCGCTTTTTGCCAATGCGGCTTCGGTGCGGCTGGACGAACTCGACTTGAGCGTCATGACTGCCGGCTGGGGCAAGCCGCAGCCAAACCAGTCGATCACGCAAAAGCCGCTCGCCATCGGCGGGGTAAAATTCGAGCGTGGCGTGGGCACGCACGCGGAGAGCGAATTGGTCGTCCTGTTGGACGGCAAGACGGAGATGTTCACCGCCACCGTGGGCGTGGACGAAAATGCCGGCAGTGACGCCGCCGCCATCGAGTTTGTCGTGAACGGCGATGGCCGCGAATTGTGGCGCAGCGGCGTCTGCAAATGGAAACAGCCGGCAAAGGACTGCCGCGTTAAACTGGCGGGCGTCAAGTCGCTCGAACTGGTGGTCGAGGCGGCCGGCAATGGCATCAACTACGACCACGCTGACTGGGCCGCCGCGGCCTTTGAATTCGCCGGCGCGGCGCCAACGACCGTGAAGCCAGTCGCGCCCGTCGAGGAATCCGTCCTGCTCACCCCGCCGCCGGCCCGCGCGCCGAAGGTCAACGGGCCGAAGGTCTATGGCGTGCGTCCCGGTTCGCCGTTTCTCTACCGCATCCCCTGCACCGGCGAACGGCCGCTGCTCTTCAGCGCCGCGAACCTCCCCGACGGCCTGACGCTGGATGCGCAGACGGGCATCATCACCGGCCGGATTGCGTCACCCGGTGACAAGCTCGTGACCTTGACGGCGAAGAATGCGCACGGCGTCGCGAAGCGCGAGTTTCGCATCGTGGCCGGCCGCACGCTGGCCCTAACGCCGCCGATGGGCTGGAACAGCTGGTATATCCACTATGACCGCGTCACCGAAACGCTCATGCGCCAGGCGGCCGACCAGATGACCGCCTCCGGCATGGCCGACTTCGGCTACCAATATGTGAACATTGACGACTGCTGGATGAAGAAGCGGGGCGATGCGCCTTATCGTGACGCCGCCGGCGCCGTGCTGCCGAACTGGAATTTCCCCGACATGAAAGGGCTCGCCGATTACATCCATGGCAAGGGGCTCAAGGCCGGCCTTTACACCTCGCCCGGCCCGTGGACGTGCGGCGGTTATACCGGGGCTTATCAGCATGAGGCCGCCGATGCCGGCAAGTTCGCCGAATGGGGTTTTGATTTCCTGAAATATGACTGGTGCAGCTACGGCCACATCGCCCAGGGCGGCGACTTGCGCGCGACGAACATCGCCCTCTACGGGCAGGGCGCGAAAGACCCCTCGGGCTATCAATTTCCCTACCGCCTCATGTGGGGCGAACTCCAGAAGCTCGACCGCGACATCGTCTTCAACCTCTGCCAATACGGCATGGGCGCCGTCTGGCAGTGGGGCGGCGACGTCGGCCACAGCTGGCGCACCACCGGCGATCTGGGGCTTGAGCGCGGCAGCCGCCTGCCCGGCTTTTATGGCATTGCCTTCAGCAACGCCCAGCATTGGGAAAACGCCCGCCCCGGCGCGTGGAACGATCCCGACTACATCCTCATCGGCTGGGTTGGCGACGCGCACGGCATGGGCGTCGGCAAACAAACCACGCTCACCCCCAACGAGCAATACACCTACATGAGCCTCTGGTCCCTCATGGCCTCGCCGCTCATCTTCAGCGGCGACATGGCGCGGCTCGACCCGCTCACGCTCAACGTCCTGTGCAATTCCGAAGTCATCGACGTGGATCAGGATCCGCTCGGTAAGCAGGCGAAGATCGTCCGGCAGACCCGCGACGAGTTCGTGCTCGTCAAGGAACTCGCCGACGGTTCCAAGGCCGTGGGCCTCTTCAATCTCTCGTCGCATCCGCGCCGGCTCGCCATCGGCTGGCAGGAACTCGGGCTGGCCGGCCAGGCGGCGGTGCACGACGTCTGGCGGCAGCGCGACCTCGGCGATTTCATCGGTGAATACTCCGTGGAAATCCCGCGCCACGGCGTCGCCTTCGTGCAGGTGCGGTCCGGCGGGAAATAACTCCTCAACCACCAAATCCATGAACCGGAGGCAACAATGAAACAATGGCTTACAATTATTTTAGTCGCCGCCGCCCTTAATTGGCTGGGCGCCGGACCGGCGCAGGCCGGGGGTGAAATCTCCCTCGCCGGCAACTGGCGGTTCGCCATCGACCAAAGCGGCGCGGGCGTGGCGGAACATTGGTTTGACCGCAACCTGACCGGGAGCATCCGGCTGCCGGGCACGATGGACGACGCGGGCTTGGGCCCGAAGAACACCAAGCCGCCCACGCTCGAGGGTCCCTACCGGCTTTACGACTATGCCGGGCCCGCGTGGTATCAGCGCGACATCGACATTCCCGCGGCATGGCAGGGCCAGCGCGTGACGCTTTTCCTGGAGCGCTGCCGCTGGGTCACCACCGTGTGGCTGGATGACCGGCGCATCGGTTCGCAGGACAGCTTGATCGCGCCGCACGTTTATGATCTCGGCCTCGCCGTCGCGCCGGGCCGGCACCGGCTGACCATCTGCGTGGACAACACCGTCAAGATCAACCTCGGCACGTTTGTCTCCGCCCTGTTCGGCGGCACCTGGGGCAACATGAACGGCATCGTCGGCCGCCTTGAACTGGCCGCCACGCCACCCGTGTGGCTGGATGACGTGCAGGTGTATCCCGGCCTGGATACAAAGGCGCGGGTCGTCGTGAACATCGGCAACGCCACCGGCGTGCCCGGCCACGGCCGGTTGCTCATCGGCAGCCAAAGCCTCGAAGCCCGTTGGGACGAGCACGGCGGCCGCGCCGAGGCCGAAGTGGATCTGGGCCACGCGAAGCTTTGGGACGAGTTCGCGCCCAACCTGACCCAGCTCACGGTGAAACTCGGCGAAGCCGAACGCACCGTCAGTTTCGGCGTGCGCCGGTTCGCCGCGCGCGGCACGCAGTTCACCCTCAACGATCGGCCGGTGTATCTGCGCGGGACGCTGGAATGTTCCGTCTTCCCGCTGACCGGTTATCCTCCGTGCGACGTGGCGTCCTGGCGCCGGATTTTCCAGATCGAGAAGGCTTACGGGCTGAACTTCATCCGGTTTCATTCGTGGTGCCCGCCCGAGGCGGCGTTCGCCGCGGCCGACCTGGAAGGCGTCCTCATCCAGGCCGAGGGCCCCATGGCCAATGTCAACGCCGGCACCGACCCCAAGCGCGACGAGTTCATCGCCGCCGAATTCAAGCGGATGGTGGACACCTACGGCAACCATCCCTCGTTCTGCCTGATGACCCTCGGCAACGAATACGGCGGCAAGAATGAATTGCTGACGGCCTGGGTGGATATGCTCATCCAGCGCGACCCGCGCCATCTGTATTCCTCCGCCTCCTCCGCGCCGACCACCGCCAACCGCCAGTTCACCGAGACCGGCGCCGGCCGCGGCATCCATGGCCCCGGCACCGAGCGCGATTTGCGCGACACCGTGGCCCGCGACGGGCGGCCCGTCATCGGCCACGAGATCGGCCAGTGGATGTATTATCCCGATTTCAGGGAAATGAAGAAATACACCGGCGTCATGGCCGTGAAGAATTTCGAGCTGATCCGCGCCGACCTGGAGAAAAAGCATCTGCTCGCCCTCGCGCCCGAGTTCGTGGACGCCAGCGGCCGGTTCGCCACGCTGCTCTACAAGGAGGAGATCGAAGTGCTCCTGCGCACGCCCGGCTACGGCGGCTTCTCGCTGCTCGACCTCCATGATTATCCCACGCAGGGCACGGCGCTCGTCGGGCTGCTCGATCCCTTCTGGGATTCCAAGGGCTTCATCACGCCCGAGGCCTTCCGCCGGTTTTGTTCCCCCACCGTTCCCCTGCTCCGCCTGCCCAAGCGCACCTACGCCAGCGGCGAAACATTCGAGGCCATCGCGGAGATCGCGCACTACGGCCCCGCCGACCTGCCGCTCGTGCAGCCCGCCTGGTCCATCAAGGACGAGCGCGGCCATGAACTCGCGGCCGGCAAACTGCCGCGCGCGACCGTGCCCACCGGCCAGCTGACCGCGCTCGGCACCATCCAGACCGCGCTCACGGCCGGCGCGCCGGCGCGGCTCACTGTCACCCTTTCCCTGCCGGGCACGCCGTTCAGCAACGATTGGGACATCTGGGTTTATCCGGCCGCGGCGGCCGTGCCGCCGGCGGACTTGACCCTCTGCGACCAATGGGACCAGGCGAAGACCGCGCTCGACCAGGGCCGGAAAGTCGTCTTCTTCCCGCGCCCGGCCGGCCATGCGCCGGCGCTGTCGGGCCGGTTTCTGCCCGTCTTCTGGAGCCCCGTCTGGTTTCCCACGCAGAAGCCGAACACCATGGGCCTGCTCTGCGACCCTTCGCATCCGCTCTTCGCCCAATTCCCCACCGCCCGCCACAGCGACTGGCAGTGGTACAATCTCATGCAGCATTCGCAACTGTTCATCCTCGACGACACGCCCGCGGACTACCGGCCCGCCGTGCAGGTCATCGACAACTTTGCGCGCAACCACAAGCTCGGGGTGATCTTCGAGGGGCGCGTCGGCCGGGGCCGGCTGCTCGTCTGCGGCTTCGACCTGCCGCACCTGACCAACGACCCCGCCGCCCGCCAACTGCTCGCGGGCCTTTACCATTACGCCGGCTCCAAGGCCTTCAACCCCGCGCAGCCATTCGCCGCCGGCCAGCTGGAAGACCTGTTCGTGCCCAAGTTCGCCAGCCACCTGCAGGCCCTCGGCGGCGCCCAGGTTAAAGCCGACAGCCAGGCCACCGGCTACGAGGCGAACCTCGCCATCGACGGCGAGCCGCAGACCTTCTGGCACACGCCGTGGGAGGGTTCCGCCCCGGGCTTCCCGCATGAGCTTGTCCTCACCCTGGCCAAACCCGCCAAGCTCGCGGGCCTCACCTGCCTGCCGCGGCAGGACGACAACCGGAACGGCTGGATCAAGGACTACGCCGTGTTTGCCAGCGACGATGGCGTGAGCTGGGGCGCGACCGTGGCCCAGGGCGCCTTTCCGCGCAACGACAGCCTGCACACCGTGAAGTTCCCCGCCGCCATCGAGACCCGCCATTTGAAATTCGTCGCCCGCAGCAGTTTTGATCCCGCCCAACCCTACGCCTCGCTCGCGGAACTTGACGTCCTCCCCGTCCGACCCTGAAGCTATCCCCATCCATTCCCGCACATTCTTATGATCATCCCCGTCAAGACCGACGCCTCCGACCTCAAGGCCGAGCTGAACCTCGGCTACATCTGGCTCATCTCCGCCGTGGCCGCGCTCGGCGGCCTGCTCTTCGGCTGGGACTGGGTCGTCATCGGCGGCGCCAAGGCCTTCTTCGAGCCCTTCTTCGGCATCGCCAAGGACACCGTCGTCAACGGCCAGAGCGTCATCGTGACCAACGATTCCCTGAGCGGCTGGGCCAACAGCTGCGCCCTGCTCGGCTGCCTGTTCGGCTCGCTCGTCACCGGTTATCTCAGCGACAAGGTCGGCCGCAAGCGCCTGCTCGTCTTTGCCGGGTTTCTGTTCGCCGCCTCGTCCGTGCTGACCGGCTGGGCGAATGTCTTCAGCCACTTCATCTACTGGCGCATGGCCGGCGGCGTCGCCATCGGCATGGCCTCCAACCTGTCTCCCCTGTATATCGCCGAGGTGGCCCCGGCGCACCTGCGCGGGCGGCTCGTCACCCTCAACCAGCTCACCATCGTCATCGGCATCCTCGCGGCCCAGCTCCTCAACCTGACCATCGCCCGCCAGGTGCCCGACGGCGCGACCGCCGCCATGATCGCCCAGTCCTGGAACGGCCAGCTCGGCTGGCGCTGGATGTTCACCCTCGTCGCCGCGCCCTCCGTGCTCTTCTTTCTCGCCGCGCTGTTCGTGCCCGAAAGCCCGCGCTGGCTCGTCAAGAACGGCCAGCCCGGCCGCGCCCAGGCCATCCTCGCCCGCATCGGCGGCCCGCGCTACGCCGCGGCCGAGACCGACAACATCCGCCAGACCATCGCCGCCGAGGAAGTGGCCCACGTGCGCTTTGCCGACCTGCTCGCCCCGCGCCTGCGCAAGATCCTGCTCATCGGCTGCGCGCTCGCCGTGCTGCAGCAATGGAGCGGCATCAACGTCCTGTTCAATTATGCCGACAACATCTTCCGGCACGCCGGCTTTGGCGTGAACACCGTGCTGCTGTTCATCGTCATCACCGGCGTGGTCAACCTCCTGTTCACCTTTGTCGCCCTCGGCACCGTGGACCGCTGGGGCCGGCGGAGCCTGATGCTGTTCGGCTGCGCGGGCATCGCCGTGGCGCACCTGCTCACCGGGCTGGCGTATTATCTGCAGCTGAAGGGGCTGGCCATGCTCGTGTTCGTCCTCGCGGCCATCGGCTGCTACGGCATGTCGCTGGCGCCCGTCACCTGGGTGCTCATCTCCGAGATCTTTCCCAACCGCATCCGGGGCACGGCCATCTCCGTGGCGGTGTCCGCCCTGTGGATTGCCTGTTTCATCCTCACCTACACCTTCCCCCTGCTCGAGCGCGGGCTGGGCACCGGCAACACCTTCTGGCTGTATGCCGCCATCTGCGCCGTGGGCTACGTCTTCATCCACCGCTGGGTGCCCGAGACCAAGGGCAAATCCCTGGAACAGATCGAACAGGAACTGACGGATTAGGCAAAGCGGCAGCGTGACAGGGTGAAGGGTGAATGCCGAGGTCCGAAGTGTGGCCATTGGTAAAATGACCTCTAGCTGGGGTTGAAACCACCCGACCAACCGGACCAGACAGTCGATCTTTTCAAAAAATCAGTCGATGGTTTTGGATTTCAGGTCGACCTTTTCAATCTTTATGTCGATCCAGCCAGTCGGGAGGTCGACCATCTCAACCTTTATATCGACTATCTGAACCAGTCACTCGATGTTCACAACCTGACACTCGACCTACCCGACCGGGCACTCGACTATTTTTGCCGGACCCTCGACCATTTTGGTAAAAGCATCGACTGTTTTTAAAAAACAACGACGTTCCGAAAACAAAGTCGATGGTTTTAGCCAGACCCTCGACCAAAAATCAAGAACACTCGACCGTCTGAACCAGATGCTCGACATGCGCAACCTGAACATCGACCATGGGAAACTTTTCATCGACTGCCCGAACATTTCGATCGACCATTTGAACCAGACACTCGACATTCCGACACGGACAATCGACCTTCGCAACCTGAACATGGATCTTGGATGGTTTTTACCCGCCCTTTTTTGATTTTATGTCGACCTTTTCTGAAATCATGTCGACCTTTTTTGAAAAACACCCCACTTGGTTGCCCTCAAAAGCGACCATTTCTTGCGTAAACCATTGATATTAGCGAAAGAGCCTCAAAATTGGACAGTTTTGAGCGAGGGAATCAATCGACCTGCCGACGAGGTGGCAAATCACCCGGCGCAACTAGCAAAAGTGCCTGTGGGTTTGCTTCAATGAATCCTGAAAGGATTCCATCACTCAGCCCAAGGTTGCGCGGGCAGCGCTACCTTGGGTCCATGCCACGGCATATTCCCCTACCCTGAAAGGGTTGAATCGTTTTTACCCCTTCAGGGTAAAAAACCGGTTGGGACGACAAACCCAGGGTAGCTGCGTCCGTGCCGGACGGGCCACCAATTAATCTCTTCTGAGCTGCAGGATTACCCGCTTTTCAGGCGGGCCGGAACATGGATGGAGGTTTCAAAGCCAATCCAAAGGCTTTTACTCCCAAATCCCGCAGCGGTTCGGGAAAGCATTGATTGCGGCATCGACAAAAAGCCGGTGGCGGAATAGCGGTTCAATGTTATGATGTCCGCCATGAATCGAAATTTGAAACAGTTTGACCGTATTTTGGTTTTGCTGGCGGCTTTGGCCCTGGCGCAGGCGGCCGCGCGGGCGGAGGACGCGGCGGCGTCGAACGGTGGCTTGTCGGTGCTGCCCGACAGCCGCTATGGCTGGTTCAATGCCCTGGATCATCGGAGCTGGTATAATGAGGGGAATTTTCCGGAGCCGTTCCTGGTGGATGATTCCGGCCTGGAAATAAACGAGGCCCGGCTGGATTGGCTGCACACCAAGGCGGGCGCGCAGCACAGCGACCGGTTGAAGGCGGAGGTGGAGAAAGGTTTCGGGCTGCTGACCCTGGAGCTGGAAGTCCCCTATCAGCGCGACGTCTCGCCGGCGGGCCGGTCGCAGGGCTTTGACAATGTGGACGTGGGCGCGCGGCATCCGGTGTTTCAATTCGTCTCGGCCGGCGGCTGGTTCGACACGACGCTGGGGGTGGCGGTGGAGCTGGGCATTCCCGTGCACTCGGATATCAGCAAGAACACGGAGCTGGTCCCGAAGGTGTTCAATGACCTGCGGCTGGGGGAGCATTTCACGGTGCAATCCATCTTCGGCGTCTCGACGCTCTACGGCCCGGGGCCGGACGGCGGGGTCCGGACTTTTGAATACGGCTTTGATTTCGGCTACACGGTCGAGCACGGCCAGCTGCCGCTGCCGGGGGTGCAGCAGGTCATCCCGATGTTCGAGCTGGTGGGGGAAACGGGCTTGAACCGCGAGGCGGCGGGCCAGAACAGCCTGCTGGGCAACGCCTGCTTCCGCCTGAATCTCAAGACGCTCGGCCGGGTGCAGCCGCGGCTCGGGCTGGGTTTCATTTTCCCCATCAACAGCAATGCGCGGGCGGACGTCCACAGCGGTCTGGTGACGAGCCTGGTGTTTGAATACTGAACGCGCGAGCCCGACCGCATGAAGATCAATCGCCGTGAGTTTCTCCTTTTGACAGCCGGCCTGGCCGCGGGCGGCAAGGCGCTGGCGGAGGGTGCCACGGTCGCGGCCGGCGCCGGCAAGGTCGTCAATATCGGGCTGCCGGGCAAGTTCCCGGCCGACGGGGTCTACAAGGATTTCCGCGACCGCGGGATTTTCGTGGTGCGCCAGGGCGGGAAGCTGCTGGCGCTCTCGGCCATCTGCACGCATCGCAAATGCAAGCTGACGGCGCAGGCGGACCGCTCCTTTTACTGTCCGTGTCATGGTTCGACCTTCGACGCCGACGGCCATGTGACTCATGGCCCGGCGAAAAAGGATCTCCCGTCCCTGACGATGCTCCCGAATGAGCAGGGCGAATTGCTGGTGACCCTCCCCGGCAGCTAAGCCGCGGGCGGAACGGTTTTGCGGTGGCCTCCGGCAATGGACGGCGTTATAGTCGCCGGGATGCGCCGCCGAAATCCCCCCCTGCTGCCGCGTTCCGGCCTGACGGCCGGCCTTGCCACTATTGGTTTGTTCTGCCTCGCGCTCCGGCTGGCGGCCGCGCCGATGGATTTTCTGGTGGACGATTGGGACACGGAAAATAATCTGCCGAGCAGCACGGTGACGTCCATCGCGCAAACGCCGGACGGCTATCTGTGGGTGGGCACTTACAACGGGCTGGCGCGGTTCGACGGCGCGCGGTTCGTGGTCTTCGATCCGGTGAGCCTGCCGGCACTGGGCCAGGCGCGCGTGCAGGGGCTGTTCCTCGATGCGAACGTCACGCTCTGGATCAACACCTTTCGCGGCGGCCTGACTTCCTATCACGACGGCGTGTTCCGCAAGGAGCTGCGCGACCAGCCGGCCTTTGACCTGCACACGACGCTGGTGGCTTCGACGAGCAACCTCGTGACCTTCGTCATGCAGTTCGGCGAGGTGCTGCAGCGCGATCCGGTTCAGACCAACGCCAACTGGACCATCACCGCGCCGCCCGCGGCCAACCCGATTTTCCAGTGCGTGGACGGCGAGGGCCGGCTGTGGTTCCTGACGCGCGACGGGCATATCCTGCAGTTCGCCGGAGGCCGGTTCAGCCAGCTGGCGGAGGACGGTGGCCTGATGGGCAGCCAGATTTACACGCTGGCCGCCGATGCGCGCGGCCGGGTGTGGGCGGGCGCGGAAAACGAGGTGGCGGTGTGGAACGGCAAACAGTTTGAGGCGATGACCCCCACGAACGGCACGGCGGACATCCAGCCGCAATTGATCTTCCCGATGAAGTCGGGCGCGGTGTGGGTGATGGACGGCGACCGCCTGCGCGAGATGGCCGGGCGCGCCTGGGTGGCGGAGCCGGGCCCGTGGCGCGGCCTGCTGGGCGCGGCGTCCGGCCGCGCGATGGGCGCCCATGAGGACCGCGACGGCGGCCTGTGGCTCAACCATTACGGCAACGGCATTTTCCACATCACGCCGGACGGAAAATACCAGCGGATCACGGCGCGCGAGAATCTCCCGAGCGACCGCGTGGGCGCCTGGTTCCAGAGCCGCGACGGCGGCATCTGGGCGGGCGTGGATCACGGCGGACTGGTGCGCCTGCGGGACCGGCGCTTTCACGTGATCAGCACGCGCGAGGGCCTGCCGGCGCGGACGACGCTGTCGGTCTGCGAGGATCAGCAGGGGGCGATCTGGATCGGGACGGCCGGCGGCGGCTTGTGCCGCTGGCTGAATTCGACGGTCACGCGCTATGCGGTCGGCGCGAGCGCTTCGGCCAATTTCATCTTTTCCATTTTACCGCGGCCCGACGGCAGCACGTGGCTGAGCGCGGCGGAGGGCGAGGATCTGTATCAATTGACCGACGGGCAGATCCGGCGCATTTCGTGGGACGTGCATGGCATCAAGGCGATGCTGGCCGATCATCAGGGCCGGGTGTGGATGGGAACCAAATACGGCGTCGCCTACGCCGCGGGCACGGACCGGCGGATCATCCGGACGAGCACCAACCCCACGCCGCCGGCGGTGCGCGCGCTGGCCGAGACGCCGGACGGCAAGGTCTGGGCGGGCACGGACGACGGGACGATTTTTCAATGCGCGCCGGACCAATTGACGGCCTACCGCGCGACGGACGCGCTGGCCGACCAGCCAATCTCCTCGCTGCTGGCGGATGCCGACGGCACGCTCTGGGCGGGAACCTTCCGCGGCGGCCTGCTCCGGTTCAAGCAGGGGAAATTTGCGCGCATCACGGCGAAACAAGGGCTGCCGGTGGACATCATCTGCCAGATTCTCGATGACGGCCACGGGCGGCTGTGGCTGGGAACGCACCAGGGCATTTACCGCGTGGCCAAAGTGGATCTGGACGCCTGCGCGGACGGCCGGACGAACACGCTGGATTACGTTATTTATGGCCGGCATGACGGTTTGCCGGCGCTGGAGTGTTCCGACGGCTATCAGCCGGCGTGCTGGCGCGGAACCAATGGCACCCTGTGGTTCACCACCGTGCGCGGCGTGGTTTCGGTCAACCCGGATGAACTGACCGCGCGGTCGGCGTCGCCGCCGGTCTTCATCGAGGAAGTGCGCGTGGACGGCGAGCTGATGGTGGACGGGAACGCCAGCCCGGCGGTTGTGCCGGGTGAAAAGATCACGGTGCCGCCCGGCCACAAGCAGCTGGATTTTCGGTTCACGGCCCTGAGCTTCGACGCGGGCAACATGGCGCGGTTCCGCTACCGCGTGGACGGGCTGGACCAGGACTGGGTGGACATCGACACGCGGCGCACCGTGCAGCTGCGCAACCTGCCGCCGGGGGACTACCGCTTTCATGTGATCGCCTGCAACAGCGAAGGCGTGTGGAATATCAAGGGCGCGGCGCTCGCGTTTGTCGTCCAGCCCTATTTTTACGAGACCTGGCCGTTCAAGGCGATCACCGGCGCCATCGTCATCGCGGGAATCTCCTTGGGCGTGCGCCGCGCGGCGACGCGGAAATACCGCCGCAAGCTGGCGCTCCTGCAACAGCAGCACGCCATCGAACGCGACCGCACCCGCATCGCCAAGGACATCCACGACGACGTGGGCGCAGGCCTGACGCAAATCACCCTGCTGACCGAGCTGGCGCGGCGCGAGCCGGAACAGGCGGCCGCCAACCTTGAACGCATATCGGAATCCGCGCGGACGCTGACGAAGGCGATGGACGAAATCGTTTGGGCGGTGGACCCGCAGCACGACACGTTCGACGGCCTGATGGATTACATCTCGGCCTACGCGGAGGATTTTCTGCAGGTGGCGGGCATCCGCTGCCGCATGGACTTTCCACCGGCGCTGCCGGCGATGCGCGTGGACGCCGAGCTGCGCTATAATTTGTTCCTCGCGCTGAAGGAATCGCTCAACAACATCGTCAAGCACGCCAAGGCGAGCGAAGTCTGGCTGCGCCTGCGCATCGAGGCGAAGACGTTCACCCTGACGATCGAGGACAACGGACAGGGCCTGTCAGCGGCCAACCGCGAAGGTCCCGCCGCCGCCGGTTCCGAGCGGATCACCTCCGGCTCGGGGCTGACGAACATGGAGAAACGGCTTCAGGCGGTCGGCGGCCGCTGCGAGATCCACAGCAGCGCCACCCAGGGAACCCGCGTGGAGATGACCGTGGCCATCAGCCATGCCGCATCACCAGTTGTGGTGATTGGCCAGGAAGACGAGCCGGTGTAGATTACAACCATGACACCATTGTCCAAGACCGCCTTGAACCGCTTCGCCGGTTTCTGCCGCGCTTTTTTCCCCCATAGCACATGACTATTTCTGTTTCCATCGTTGAAGACGACTCGCGGGTGCGCGCCAGCCTCGCCCGGCTGGTTGACGGCGCACCGGGCTTCCGCTGCGTGAGCAATCATTCCAGCGCCGAGGACGCTTTGCAGGATATCCCCCGCTTCAAGCCCAATGTCGTGCTGATGGACATCAATCTGCCGGGCATCAACGGCGTGGAATGCGCCCGCCAGCTCAAGCCGCAGCTGCCCGGCACACAGATCATCATGCTCACGGTGTATCGGAACACGGAGCACATCTTCAACGCGCTCGCGGCGGGAGCCACCGGCTACATGCTCAAGCAGACGCCGCCGGCCGAACTGCTGGCCGCCATCCGGGATGTCAATGCCGGCGGTTCGCCCATGAGCGGACATATCGCCCGTAAGATCGTGCAGTCCTTCCAACAGCCGGTGCCGGATGTGTCCGAGTCGCAAAGTCTTTCCCCTCGCGAGGCGGAAGTGCTCACCCTGCTGGCCAAGGGCTTTCTTTACAAGGAAATCGCCGACACGATGAAGGTCTCCTACGCCACGGTCCACACCCACATCCGGCACATCTACGAGAAGCTCCATGTCCGCTCACGCACGGAAGCCGTCGCGAAGCATCTCGGCCATAATCGCTTTCAGCACGCCGCTCCGGCCGCCGCTTGAAACGCCATGGTTGATCGAAGGATGCCCTCCCGGCCCGCTTCAAACACATTCGCTGCTTCCACCGCCATGATAATGGCAGCTCGCAACTGCTTCCGGCAGTCGATGCTGCTGCTGGCAGCCATTCTGGGATTGTCACAGAACGTTTTTGCCCACTCGCCATTTGACTTTTCAGCCCGCGTCATCGTCCATGAGGATTCGGCGGAAGTGGCGATCACCGTCGGCTCATCCTTGGGCGAAAGGTTTCTCGGCGAGGCTCGGCTTAAGCCGGGCCAACTATCGAACGGCCATCCCTTCGCCCTGAACCCCGAAATGATCACCAATTTCTTTGCGGTGGCCGCCGACAAAGAAATCCTCCAGCCGCGCGAGGCGGACGTGATCACAGACGGACTGGAATTCCAGTTTCATTTCGACTACGCGCTCGCCCCGACGAAAACGCTGCGGCTGCAATCACGGTTTCTCCCCGCCTTGCGCCCGCCGGCCATCGCGCCGCTTGTGTTGACAGATGAAAACGGCAATGTGCTCGGCAGCGCCATGCTCTCGCACCCCAAGGATTCCGCTGAATTCTTGCTCCCGGAAAAACTGTTTCCGCAACTGTCGAAAGCCACACCGAATCTCCCAGCCAGTCTCCTGGTCACAAATCCAAACCTGCCGGCGGCGGATAAGAAAATGCAGCCGGGCCTGGGCGAATATTTAAAGCTCGGCATCAGGCATATTTTAAATTTCGGGGCTATCGATCATCTGCTGTTTCTCACCGCGTTGCTGCTTGGCTGCCAGCGATTCAAGCCGATGGCAATGGTGATCACCGGCTTCACGCTGGCGCACTCGCTCACGCTCGCGCTGGCCGCGCTGAATCTCGTCACGATTTCCACGCGCATCGTGGAGCCGGCCATTGCGGCCTCGATTCTAATCGTGGCGGCGGAGAATTTCCGACGCACGGAAAAATCCTGGCATCGCTACGCGCTCACTTGCGGCTTTGGCCTGATCCACGGCTTTGGGTTTGCCAGCGCTTTGCGCGCCAGCGGCCTCGGCGGACGGGGTTCGGAGATCGCCCTGCCCCTGCTGGCCTTCAACGGTGGCGTGGAAATCGGCCAGCTAACTGTCGCCGCAATATTGTTGCCGGTTTTAATCGTCCTGCAAAAGCACCCGTGGTTCCAGCGGTTTGGCATCCGGACCATCTCCGCCGTCATCATGCTGGTGGCGGCCGGATGGCTGGTTTCGCGCATCACCAGTTCTGGTGAATAGGTATTGTCGGTTATTCGTGTATGTTCCACTGAATACATCGTTCATGAAGTCCACCAGTTCGTTTATCTTCCTTCGCCTGTTGTTGCCGGCGATGGCATTGCTGCTCTTGCTGCCGGCACCGGCGCAGGCGCAGCGCCAGTTGGAAAAACTGGGGCGCGGCATGGTGGCGCTGCATTCGGCCACTTCGCAGGCTTACATCGGCTGGCGCCTGCTCGCGACTGACCCGACCGATGTGGGCTTCAATTTGTACCGTTCCACCAGCGGCGGCGCTGGCTTGAAACTAAATTCCCTGCCGCTCACCAACACCACCGACTATCTCGACACGACGGCGAATCTCACCGTGTCGAACGCCTGGTATGTCGTGCCGGTGACGAACGGCGTGGAAAGCTCTCCCGCCGCGCCGGCCGGCCTCGCGGCAAATGCGCCGGTGCGCCAGTATTTGTCATGGCCGCTGCACGCGGTGGTCGGCGGGGCGTTTGCCCCGTACGACGTGAAATTCTGCTGGGTCGGCGACCTGGACGGCGATGGCGAATACGATTACGTGGTGGACCGCCAGTCCACGCTGGTCGCGACCAACCAATTTCTTCAGGCATATACGCGCGACGGCACCTTTCTCTGGCAGATGGACATGGGTTACAACAGCGTGAACCAATACAACATCGAGCCGGGCGCCTCGGCCATCAGCGTCGGCGACAAGGACAACGTAACCGTCTATGACCTGGACGGCGACGGGCGCGCGGAAGTCTGCGTGCGAACGGCACGCGGGGTGGTGTTGCCGGACGGCTCGACGATCACCGGCCCGGACGATACCACGCAGTATCTTTCCATCCTCGACGGGCTCACCGGCAAGGAACTCGCCCGCACCACCCTCACGAACCTGTGGCCGTCAGACGGCCCAATGAACAACCATTTCGGCATCATGTATTGCGACGGGGTGCATCCCAGCCTTTTGATTGAAGGCGAAAACCGCAACGCTGCAGGCGGGTTCCAGCGCGAGACGGCGGCTTATGATTATCGCAATGGGCAGTTGACGCGCCGCTGGTTTTTCACGCCAACCAACGGTTCCAATCTCGCCTGGGGCCATCAGATCCGCATCATGGACGTAAACCACGACGGCATCGATGATCTCGTGGAAGTCGGCTCGGCCAAGGACGGCGCGACCGGCCAGCCGCTATGGGACACCGAGTTGGGCCACGGCGACCGTTTTCACGTCACAGACATCGACCCTGACCGACCGGGCCTGGAAATGTTCTCCATCCAGCAACTGAACCCCACGCTGCTGGCGACCGCGCTCATCCAGATGAATGACGGCAAGATCCTCAAAAAATGGTATTCGGGCAGCATCACCGACGTGGGCCGCGGGATCACACTGGACATGGATCCCAACCATCGCGGGCTGGAATTCTATTCCACGCAGCCGGGGATATTCGACTGCAAGGGCAATCAAATTCAAGCCAACAGCATCTGGCCGCCGGAAGGAGTCTGGTGGGACGCGGACTTGAGCCGTGAACTGATTGATGGTGCAGGCAGCGGCGCCCTGAATCCCGTTGTCAACAAATACGACCCGGTCAGCAACTCGGCGGGCCGCTTGTATACGATTTACAGCGACGGTGGTGGTTATCAGGTGCATCAGGCTTACGGCGGGCGTCCGGCATTCTGGGGCGACATCCTCGGCGACTGGCGCGAGGAACTGGTGCTCGTTGCTAACGACTACTCCGAGCTGCGCGTTTATGTGACGAAGCTCACCGCGACCAACCGGCTTTATTGCCTGATGCAGAATCCCGCCTACCGTTGCCAGTGCACTTGCAAGGGTTATTACCAGGCCAGCTATGTGGATTACTTCCTCGGGAACGGAATGCCGCCGCCGCCCACGCCGCCCGTCTCCGACGCCAAACTCATCTGGCACGGCGATGGCACGAATGTCTGGGATGCCGCCACGACAGCGAACTGGTGCACGAACTGGTTTTACGCCGGCAATGCCAACACCAATCCGGCCCCGTTCAATACCGGCGACACCGTGCTATTCGAGCTGACCGGCTCGAACAACACCGACATCGCACTAACCGGTCCGCTCTCGCCGGGCGACGTGCGCGTTCACACTGCGAAGAATTTCACCTTCGGCGGCAGCGGCGCGCTCACCGGCACGATGAAACTGACGAAAGGTGGCGCGGGCAAACTGACTTTCACTGGCACGAACACTTACACCGGCATGACCCTCGTCAGCGAGGGGTCGCTCGTCGTGAACGGCGCGCTGTCGAATTCGCCGGTCACCGTCCGCGGCGGCGTATGGCTCGACGGGCGGCTCGGCGGCAACGGCGTGGTCAGCTCGCCGGTTGCCCTCAACGAAGGCGCCGGAGTTTCGCCGGGGCAAGGCACCAATTCGCCCGGCAAGCTGACGATCGCCAATAATCTTACACTCGCCGGCCGGACACTAAACGATTTCGACCTATCCAGCGACCCGACCGGCACGACGCTGACCAACGACCTGCTCATCGTCACCGGCAATCTCACGCTCCAAGGCACGAATGTGTTCGGCATCAACCGGCTCAACGGAAGCCTGGCGGCGGGCGGCGTGTATCCGTTGATCAACTATTCCGGCACGCTGACCGGCGGCCTGACCAATCTCGCCGTGTCCGGCCTGACGGGCATTCCCTTCGCGCTCACGAACCCAGCCGGCCAGATTGCCCTCGTGATGAAAAGCTATCGCGCGCCGGTAACCATCATCTGGACCGGCGGCAGCGGCGGCAACGCGTGGGATCTGCTGACCTCGAGCAACTGGCTCAACGGCGCGGCGAAGGACATGTTCGCGCCCAACGACACGGTACGCTTCGACAACACCGGCGCATCCAATCTCACGGTGAACCTGATCGGTGACCTCACCTGCTCCAACCTCGTCGTGGACAGCGCGAGCAATTACATCTTCAACGGCACCGGCGGCATCATCGGCGCGGCCGGATTGACCAAGACGAATTCCGGCATGCTGGCGCTTGCCACGCTGAACAATTCGTTCACCGGCAAAACCATCCTCGCCGGCGGCACCCTCGTCGTCTCCGAGTTGGACGCCGTCGGCTATCCCAGCCCGCTCGGCAATCCACCTGGCGGCTCGACCAATCTCGTCCTCTCCGGCAGCCCGACGTTGCGCGTCACCAGCGAATCCTACACGGACCGCGGCCTGACCATCAACGCGGGCACGAACACGATTGAGGTGACGAACAGCGCCGACCAGCTGACCATCGCGGGCATCATCGCCGGCAGCGGGGCGCTGCAAAAAACCGGCGCGGGCACCCTGGCCGTGAGCGCCAACAACACCTTCACCGGCGCGACCTTCCTTCTCGGCGGCAACCTTTCCCTCGGCGGCGGCATGGCCAACCAATACGGTCTGGGTGTCGGCCCCGGCGGCAACGGCAACACCACCATCACCATCTCCAACGCCACGCTTACCATGTTCAGCGACACCGGCAGCTACGACACTTGCTACTGGAATGTGATTGTGCCGACGAATTCCACCGGCACGATTTACAGCGATGACCGATGCAATCTCTATGGCACGCTCACCGGCAGCGGCACGGTGAACTTCAATGTCTACTACGTTCGCACAGAACTGGATGGCAACTGGTCTGGCTTCACGGGCCAACTCAACCTCGGCACGGACAGCACCGGCGGCGACTTCCGCATTGGCAACACCTATGGTTATGCCGGCGCCAGCGTGGATCTCGCCGACCACATCAGCGCGTATCAAATCAACGGCAGTGCGGTTGCTTTCGGCGCCTTGTCGGGCGGTCCGCTGTCGTATCTGGGCGGCTCGGCTTGGACGGTCGGCGCGAAAAACACAGACGCAACCTTCGCCGGCACCATCACCAGCAATTCCATCACGAAGGTCGGCACCGGCACCTGGACACTCTCCGGCACCAATACTTATACCGGCACCACCACCGTGAACGCCGGATCGCTCCGCATCAACGGCGACAATTCAGCCGCCACCGGCGCGGTCACGATCGGCGTTTCCGGCACGCTGGGAGGCTCGGGCATCATCGGCGGCGCGACAACGGTGAACGGAAAGCTCGCCCCCGGCAACAACGACATGGATACGCTCGCCTTCAACAGCAGCCTCACTTTGGTCAGCGGCAGCACCACATACATCCAGATGAGCAAAACCCAGGGGACTAACGACCTCGTCCAGGTGACCGGCACGCTGACCTACGCGGGCACGCTGTCCGTCACGAACCTCGGCGGCAACATCGTCCCCGGCGACAGCTTCAAGCTTTTCAACGCCGCCACCTATCAGAATAATTTCACCGGCTACAGCCTTCCGCCGCTGGCCAACGCCACCTGGGTGACCACCAATCTTCCCATCAACGGCACCTTGACGGTCATCACAAGCACCAACCCGGTCACATCAGTCACCTGGAAGGGCGATGGCGCGGGCAACCTGTGGGATATGGGTCTTTCCGCCAACTGGCTGGCCACCAATGGGGCAACGCTCGTCTACACCAACGGTCTGCAAGTCACCTTTGATGACATCGGCTCCAACAATGTGCCCGTCTTCCTCAGCACAAATGTCCAGCCGCGAACGCTCTTCATCAACGCCAGCAAGAATTATATTTTCACCGGCAGCCCGATCGACGGCACCAATTCACTTGCCAAGTCCGGCAGCGGCACGCTCACGCTGCTGAATTCCAACAATTACTCCGGCGGCACCGTCATCAGCAACGGCACGCTGACACTGGGCGCAAGCTACGGCCTCGCCCACCGCTGGAGCTTCAACAACAGCCTCGCGGATTCCGTCGGCACCAATCCAGCCGTGCTCGTGGATGTGGGCGCGAACAACGCCACCCTCAACAGCAGCAATGTCACGCTCGCCGGCGGCACCCGCACCGCGGCGGACTATGTCAGCCTCGGCGCGAATCTTCTGCCAAACACCGGTTCGCCGGTTACGATTGAACTATGGACCACGCAAAATTCCGCGCAGAACTGGGCGCGCATCTTTGATTTCGGCACGTCCAGCACGGAAAACTTTTTGATGAGCTGGACGCAGGGAACCACCCTCACCAACGACCGCGTGGAATGGAAGGATGGCACAACCTCGACGGCCGACAACACCTGTCAGCCCTACACGCTGGGAACGGAATTTCACATCGCCATGGTCATCGAGCCCGGCATCGGCACCAACGGCACCACCCGCGTGACGTGGTATCGGGCCGCCTCGACCAACGGCGTCCTTGGCGCTGCGCGCGGCACGTTCGATTCCTCCAACACGCTCGCCACCTTTGCCAACACCAACTGCTGGCTCGGCCGCTCCGAATACACCGGCGACAATACCGCCAGCGCCAGCTACAATGAAGTCCGCATCTGGAACCGCGCGCTTGCCCCGGCGGAATTGCAATTGTTGCATAACGCCGGCCCGGACGCCGGGCTGAATGGAAAGCTGCCCGCGGCCACCGCACTGAACCTGGCCGGGGCCGGCGCCAAGTTCGACAACCAAAGCGGCCAGTTGCAAACCATCGGCTCGCTGGCCGGCGTCACCGGCAGCGAAGTAAAGCTCACCACCGGCGGGCTCATTGCCGGCGGCAACAACGGCTCCACGGTATTCGCCGGCTTCATCAGCGGCACCAACAGCTTTATCAAGTCCGGCACCGGCACGCTCACGCTTTCCGGCACGAACACCTATTTCGGCGCGACCACCGTCAGCAACGGCACGCTCCTCGTCAATGGCAACAGCTCCGCCGCCACCGGCACTGTGACGGTGGCCACCAGCGCCACGCTCGGCGGCAGCGGCCGGCTGGGTGGCGCGGCCATCGTGCAAAG
Source organism: uncultured Verrucomicrobia subdivision 3 bacterium (assembly GCA_903917705.1). Taxonomy (GTDB): domain Bacteria; phylum Verrucomicrobiota; class Verrucomicrobiia; order Limisphaerales; family UBA11358; genus UBA11358. Next base: position 43,002 of record CAIXBQ010000065.1, read on the forward strand.
CGGCGCGACGCTTTCGCCGGGCACCGGCATCGGCACGCTGTCGTTCGGCAAATCGCTCACGCTCGCCGCGGGCAGCACCAACCTGTTTGAAATCAGCAAATCACCGGCGACCAACGACAATCTGATTGTCATCGGCGCGCTCACCAACGGCGGCTTTCTCATCGTCACCAATATCAGCACCAATGCGCTGGCGGCCGGCGACAGCTTCAAGCTCTTCAGCGCCGCCAGTTATGGCGGCGGCTTCGCCGGCGTCACCCTGCCCGCGCTGGCGCCGGGTCTGGGCTGGAGCACCAACACCCTGAACACCGCCGGCCAGCTTACCGTCATCAGCATCGTGCCAATTATTAATCCGCCGGCCCCGGCGGGAACCAACCTGGTCCTGCGCGGCGGCGGCGGAATGCCGAACGGCCAATATTACGTGCTCGCCTCGACCAATCTCGCGCTGCCGATCGCCAGCTGGCCGCGCATCGCCACCAACTTCTACGACGCGGCCGGCAATTTCAGCTTCACGAACCCGATCGCCCCCGGCACGGCCAGGAAGTTTTATCTCCTGCAATTGCCCTGAACCGGCCGCCGGATTTTCCCGCGTGACAGCCGGTGATTCGTGAGGCATTGTCCAGCGATGACAACAACTGAAGCCGCCCATTTGCTGGAACAATTCCGCGCCGGGAAAATCCCGCGCGAGAAAGTCCTGCAGGCGTTTCAGGCCGCCCCCGTGGCCGACCTCGGCTTTGCGCAGGTGGACACGCACCGCGCGCTCCGGAAGAATTTCCCCGAAGTCATCTTTGGCGCCGGCAAGTCGCCGGAACAGGTCGTGCAGATCGCCGCCAAGCTGTTGGAGCACGGGCAGCAGGTGCTCGTCACCCGCATCACCCCCGGGCATGCGCGCGCGCTCCGGAAGAAATTCAAATCGGCCGTCCACCATGAACTCGCCCGCTGCGTGACCATTGAGAAAAAGCCCCTGCCCAAGCGCGCCGGCTTCATCGCCGTCGTCTGCGCCGGCACCAGCGACCTGCCCGTGGCCGAGGAAGCCGCCGTCACCGCCGAGGTCATGGGCAACCGCGTGGAGCGCATCCACGATGTCGGCGTGGCCGGCCTGCACCGGATGCTGGCGCGCATGAGCCAGCTGCAAAGCGCCAATGTCATCGTCGCCGTCGCCGGCATGGAGGGCGCCCTGCCGAGCGTCCTGGCCGGCCTCGTTGCCCGGCCCGTCATCGCCGTGCCCACGAGCATCGGCTACGGCGCGAGCTTCGGCGGCATCGCCGCGCTGCTCGCCATGCTCAACAGTTGCGCCAGCGGCGTGACCGTGGTCAACATCGACAACGGCTTTGGCGCCGGCTACGCCGCCAGCCAGATCAATGGGCTTGTTGCCTCGTGAATGGCTGATTCGCTTCCACGACTCCGACCCGCCGCCGACGCCGATTCAACGTTGCCACCCTTCAACAATTCAACCCTGTGAAAACCCTTTATCTCGACCTGTTCAGCGGCATTGCCGGCGACATGTTCATCGCCGCCCTGCTCGACCTCGGCGTGGACGCGCGCAAACTGGAGCAGGAGCTGAAGAAGCTCCGGCTCGACGGCTACCACCTGCACATCAGCCGCCAGCAAAAGGCTTCCATCGCCGGCATCAAGTTCGACGTCCACCTCGCGCACGACCACGATCATGACCACGGCCACGAGCCTCACGCGCACGAAACCGCTTGCGGCATCCAGCTTCCCGGCCACGGCCATCATCACGCCCAAGAACACGGCCACGGTCATTCGCATGAGGCCGGACACCACCACGACGACCAGCGGAATTTCACCCAGATCAAACAGCTCATCGCGCGCAGCAAACTGTCCGCGTGGGTGAAGCGGAAATCCATCGCCGTCTTCCAGCGCATCGCCGAGGCCGAAGGGCGTATTCACGGACTGCCGCCCGCGGAAGTCCACTTTCACGAAGTCGGCGCCGTGGATTCCATTGTGGACATCGTCGGCGCGGCCATCGCCCTGGAAATGCTCGGCAAGCCCCGCGTGTTCGCCTCGCCGGTGATCGAAGGCACCGGCTGGGTCCGCTGCGCCCACGGACAATTGCCCGTGCCCGCGCCCGCCACGCTGGCCATTCTCGGCGCGCGCGGCATCGGCCTCACCCAATGCGAGGAGCCGCACGAGCTCGTCACCCCCACCGGCGCGGCCATCCTTGCCGAATTTGTCGAAAGCTTCGGCCCCATGGATAATCTCGTCGCCGCCAAAATCGGATTTGGCCTCGGCACGCGCGACAACCTGACCCGGCCCAATGTGCTGCGCGCCGTGCTGGGCACCGGTGACCGGCGGCGGGTGGCCAAGGGCGCCAAACCCGCGTCCGTCGGATCCTTGTCGCCGGCCAACCTTCACTCGTCGCCCTTGGATTGGGAAACCGACCGCATTGCCGTCCTGGAAACCAATCTGGACGATTGCTCCGGGGAAATCCTCGGCGCTTTTCTCGAAAACGCCCTGACCGCCGGCGCGCTGGATGTATTTCACACCCCCGTTCAGATGAAGAAAAACCGCCCCGGCGTTTTGCTCACCGTCCTGTGCGCCGAAGCCCACGCCGACCGGTTCAGCGAACTCATCCTGCGCGAGACCACCGCCTTTGGCGTGCGGAAAACCATCGCCGAGCGCCGCAAGCTCCGCCGTGAATTTGCCGACGTCAAAACCCCCTTTGGCAAAGTAACCCTGAAAATCGGCCGGCTTGATGGTAAGGTGGTGCAGGCCGCGCCCGAATACGAAGCCGCCCGGCAGGTGGCCGCCCGGGCCAAGGTGTCGGTGAAAACCGTTTACGAAGCCGCCCGCCAGGCGGCGAAGAATTTAAGATAAATGAGCGAAGCGAAGCCCAAACTGGAAAAGCTGAAGGCCCTGCTGCAAAGCTACGGCTCCTGCCTCGTCGCCTATTCCGGCGGCGTGGACTCCGTGTTCCTCGCCCGCGTCGCGCACGACGTGCTGGGCGGCCGCGCGCTCGCCGCCATTGCCGATTCCCCCAGCCTGCCGCGCCGCGAATTGCAGGAAGCCCTGGAGATTGCCGCCCGCTTCGCCTTTCCCGTCCGCGTCATCCAGACGCAGGAATTCGCCAACGACAATTACACCGCCAATCCCGCCAACCGCTGCTACTTCTGCAAGCACGAGCTCTTCGAGGAACTCACCCCGCTCGCGCAGGCCGAAAAGTTTGCCGTCATCGCCTATGGCGAGAATGCCAGCGACACCGGCGATTTCCGTCCCGGCGCCAAGGCCGCCGCCGAGTTTCAGGTGCGCGCCCCCCTCAAGGAAGCCGGCTTGACCAAGGCCGAAATCCGCGAGCTGTCCGCCCAGCTCGGCTTGCCCACCGCCGACAAGCCGCAGATGGCCTGCCTCAGCTCCCGCGTGCCCTACGGCGAAGCCGTCACCCCCGCCAAGCTCCGGATGATCGAGCAGGCCGAATATATCCTGCGCGACCTCGGCTTCCACGACGTCCGCGTGCGGCATCACGAACTGAAAAGCGGTGAGCCGACGAATCTTGCCAAGGCCCAACCGGTCATCCATCCCGCCGCCGCACCGCTGCAACCTTCAACCTTCAACCTTCAACCGGGAACCAGCAACCAGCAATCGGCAACCAGCCTCGCCCGCATCGAGCTGGCCCCAGCGGAAATCCCGGCCTTGCTCGCGAACGGCCGGCTGGCCGTGGTGGCCGAGGAATTAAAGAAGATCGGCTACGCGCATGTCACCCTGGACCTGCAAGGCTACCGCCGGGGCAGCACCAACGAAGCCCTGGGCAAAAAAACCGTGAGCTGATTCAGTAAGCTTGTTCCCCCTGTCCCGGCTCCCTGGGCGCGACATCTTGGTAGAGAAACCCGCCAGGATCTCGTATGGCGGCTTATCACTCTTCCAATACCAGTCATTTCTTGGCGTGTCATATTTGAGAAATACCGGCTTTCGGCACCGCAACCCCGGTCCGGGAGATGGATTTCCAGGTTCCAGTAAGCCGTTTCCTGGATCAAGGGAATCGTTCCCTGCTTAAAGGAAACCATTCTCTGCTTACCGGAAGTCGTTTCCTGCTTACCGGAAATCGTTTCCTTGAAGCTCCAAGAGGGTCAGTTTAACCCCCAAAAACAACGGAAGTGCCATTAAACGAACTATTTAAGCCGAAAAACCTGAAAATGGCGATTTTTGGGCCCGTGCCGCGCCTTGCGGCGGGCAGCCCGTCCGGACGGGCACCGGATTGGGAATGGTAGGGCGGGCAGTCCTCTGCCCGCCGGTCTTTGCGGACGGCCAACAGTTTCAATGGATGTGACCTGATTTACCACGACGGCGCGCAGGGGACTGCGCGCCCTACCTACGCGCCGAAGTCTGCCGAAGGCGGGAATTTTGGCTGGACACCGCTGGCGGGCGGGAATAATGGCGCCCCATGAACCCCAACGGCACAACCGGAGCCAACCGGGACTGACCCCTTTATGCGTCTTGGGACTTGCCGAGGGGGTTAGTGGGTAGGCTCATGGTATTGCTTTCTATTTTAATGTGTTAACTGCGGTTGTTTGTTTGGAAATGGGGGCGGTAAACCGGGCTGTTGGGGGAACTTCGCCAGCTCCTAGAAAAGGTTCGCTAGCTCCTAGAAAAGGTTCCCCAGCTCTTGCGGGAGGTTCCCCAGCTCCTGCGGAAGGTTCCCCAGCTCCTGCGGGAGGTTCCCCAGCTCTGGCGGAAGGTTCCCAGGCTATCAGGGGAGTATCCCTGGTTGCCAGCGGACTTGCGGAGACACCGGTTAAAGTGGTTTGACCTCTCATCGCACCTTGCAGCATGACAGGGGCGGCGGCCGTAAACCAGACCGAAG
>CAIXBQ010000066.1 GCA_903917705.1 uncultured Verrucomicrobia subdivision 3 bacterium
CCAGAACGGCAAGCAAGAAAGCCTGCGCACGCGCGACGAAGCCGCCGCCAAGGCGCTGCTCCATTCCAAGAATGAAGCTTCCCGCCAGCCGATTCTAAACCGCCAGATCGCCCTGGCCTACCTCAGCGCCACCGATGCCGCCGCGGCCAGCCGCACTTGGAAATTCGTCATGGATGAAATGGCCGCGACCAAGCAAGGTGTCACCCGCCACCGTTACGACATCGCCTGGAAAGACCCGGCCTTTGTCCAGATTGGCAATCTGCCGTTGCTGGAGACCAACGCCGCGCACATCCTGAAGGTGATCCGCACGGGCACCGTGTCCACCAATCATTATATGCGCCGGATGCACAATTTTGCCTTGGAAATGGATTGGCTTCCGAAAGCCATCGTGCCCCGCCGCCAATGGCCGAAGCCGCTGCATAAGGAAAAACGCGCCATCACGCAGGCCGAACACGAAGCCATCATTGCCAACGAGAAAAATTCCGAGCGCCGCGCATACTACCAACTGGCATGGCACATGGGGGCAGCGCAAACGGATCTAGCCACGCTCACCGCCGAGGACGTGGATTGGGAGCAGAAAACCATCGGCTTTTTCCGGCGCAAAACCGGAACCGTGGCGCGGCTCCATTTCGGCTCGGCCGTCGCGGCGATTCTGCAAGACCTGCCAGGGACCGGCCCTTTGTTCCCGCATATCGCCACCCAGTCCGCTGGGGACCGGTCCAACCAGTTTAAGAAACGCTGCCACCGGTTGCAAATTACCGGCGTGACCATGCACAGCTACCGCTATTCCTGGGCCGAACGCGCAAAAATGGCCGGCTATCCCGAACGCTACGCGCAGGAAGCGCTGGGCCACAAAAGCCAGGCCGTGCATCGCTCCTACGCGAAACGGGCGAGGATGATGCTGCCGCCGTTGGAAGATTACGAGAAGAACGCCGAACGCCGGCAGCCGGAGTTGGCGCCGGCTGGGGTCAGTTCAGAGAAGCCGCAGTTGAATTGAGTTCCGGCACGCGCGGCGCATCGTGGCTTTGGCTGCGGTGCGCCGTTCGCTTTTCATTGCGCGACTTCCAATAGTGGACGATGCAGTCTGATGCGCGGGCGAGCCATTTCTGGTCGCGACGCAATTCCTCCAGCGCCACCGTGGAGAAATACTTCACGCCGCTGGTCGGCGGCCGGCCAAGCGGTTTTAGCAAACCCTCGGACATCAGCATGGTGATCTCGTGTGTCGCGAAGCCCAGATACCAAGCGGCCTCCTCGACCTTGATCCGGGCCGGCATGGTTTTAAGATTTAGAAATTGTTCCTGTGCCGAGTTCATGCGTCGCCTTTCGTTTCAGAATTTTTTGAGTCCACCAGCCCGCGAAGTTGCCCGTGCCGATGTGCGAGAAACCAAAGGCCGACCGCAGCAGCGACACCGCCCATGATAAGCATTTCATTCCCGACAATCACCGTCGGCAAAACGATGAGTGCGAGACCACCGACTGTGATCGCCGCGCTGGTTGTGATGCTGCCGATGATGAGCTTCAGCGGCGGATAGAACATCGTCGCCAGCCCGAACAAGAACACCATGACGCCGACCCAGACAATGCCTTTGAGGCTCGCCAGCTTCGCGCTCAATTCACGGGCAGTATCTTTTTGA
>CAIXBQ010000067.1 GCA_903917705.1 uncultured Verrucomicrobia subdivision 3 bacterium
GGCGGTCACACGTCGTCTCCACCCAGGCCTTGATCTGCTCAAACGTCTCGCAGTCGCTGCCCGGCAGCCGCCGCGTCTGCGCCAGGATCAGCCCGCGCACCACCGGGTTCTTCGGCGCCAGTCCAATCAACTCAATGAAGGGGCTGGCGAACACCTCTTCCATCTTGCACCGGCTAGGGGCCACCGTCGTATCGTCATTTATTACCGCGGTCATGTAGTTCCTTTCTATTTGTAGGTTTCGAGTTTGCTGAGGTTGGCCACGAACTTGTAGGGCAGGACCGTGGCCGGATCCATGCGTGGTGCTTTGAACTGCCAGAGCACCAACAGATGCTCCGCCAGCGCCGCCGCCATCAGGTTGGCCGAGACCAGCTGCCGGTTGTTGGTTTGCACCTCCCCCGTGCAGCCAATCGCCGCACTGCGGGGATCACCACTGGTGTCGTGGTTGATCTCCGGGTAATACACCCGGGGATCACGATTCGTTCCCTTCCAGGTCCGCCGGTAGTAGTAGGCTTCGGAAGAATGCGTTTCGTTGGCGGCGAAGATCGCCTGACAGCCGCAGTCATCACACACCTCCAGCGCCTCGCGCCGCGTGCGGTGATTGTCCACCAGACACAGCAGCCAGTCGTGCCGCTGATGCCGGAGCTTCCCGCGCGCAAACCATTCCGGGAGGAACGGGCAGTGGTAGCGCGCCGCCAAGGCCTGCGCCTTGTTCCGGCCCACGTCTGTCGCTTGAAACAGCTGTCGGTTCAGGTTCTTGGTTTCGAGCGTGTCGCCATCAATCAACGTGATTTCAGCCGGTGACTTCAAGAGGCAGAGCGAGGGCAGGATGGCCGAGCCCACGCCGCCGCAGCCGATAAGATAGATCATACTGATTCCTTTTTGAGTGTGCCGGCCATGAGCAGACCCAGCGGGTTATGAGGATGAACGCGCTGCTCATAGCGCATCTGAACGAGCCGGTCGAGTTCGACCAGCTGTTGATATTCCGGACCGGTCAGCAATCGCTGAAACCGACTGTCATATAGCACCAGCGCGGTGAGGAGGGCGGGACTGGCCGGCTCCCGGCGTAGCTCTTCCCAGGCTTCACGCAGCAGTGCCGACCCGAGGCTGGTGTCACGCGTGGGACAAGCCTGCAGGAGCGCCACCAAGGGGGATAGGCTGGTCATAGGATCACCCGGTCCAGGATGGCGGTGGAGACCTTGTCGCAGAGGCTCGTCCAATCCGCCGCCGCAATGGGCAGCGTGGTGAACGTCTCGTTGGTCGGCCGGAAGCGGAAGCATTGCTGGGACTGCGCCACCGTCCGCATCAGGTCCGCGTTCCACTTGGATTGATTGAACTGCGCCAGGCTGGCCACCAGGCATTCCTGCGCCGTGCTGTAACGGTCCGGGAAGTGGCCGGTGCAGAGCGTGCAGTCGTCATGCAGATTAGGCAGCGGCAGCCGGTAGCCATTGTTCTCCGCATTCACGGCAAAGAGCCAGTTCCCGCCGATCATCACCTGGTCTTCGATGGACTCGGTGCGCACCACAAACCGCAGCCGGACTCCCGGCGGGGCCGACCACACGAGCGGCATTTCGAGTTCGGTGCTGGAGGCGAACATGGGCACCAGCACGCTGTTGATCAATTTGAACCGGGCCTTGAGGGGAATACGGTCAATGGCCACCGACCAGAGCGTGTCGCTCAAACCCACATTGGCGTGGGCGATACCCCAGCCGGGGACCAAGAGTGCATTGCGAACCTTGCGCGTGACCTCGGCCGTCAGCGCTTCGAGCACGTCGCCCTCGGCTTGCAGGTCCCGTTCCTGAATGGTGCGCTCGGTGAGCGTGCCATTCTCGCGGAGGATGATTTCGATGTGTTTCATGATTAAATCAAAAGCCCGCCCCGGTGACAGGGCGGGCTTTAATCAGGTTAGGCCTTGGTGTTGGCCGCCGTTTCCAGCCGCACGGTGACGCCGTCGGGGATCACCGTCCGGCGATCCTGTTCGATGCCATCCACCAGCGCCTTGGTGTTGTCGCCAAAGCCCAGCGCCCCTTTGAAGGTGTCGCTGTCCTGCAGGTCGCCGAAGGTGAACCCGCTCTCGACTTGTTTGGTGAGGCTGTCCACGCCGTATTGAACGCTGATCTTTTTCATGTTTCCTTTTGGTTGTTGGTTAAGTGCTGGGAGCTTTTGGTCTCGTCAGTGTGCGCCAAACGCACAGACGCCCCGGGCGGAGCGTTTCGACCTGAATGGGAAAGGCCGGACGCGAGGCAGCCGGCCGTGAGTGGTTTAGTAACGAAGCCGGTGGTGAGTGAGTCGGCCGGCTTTTAACTTGGCGATGCCGAGGCACCGGGCGGTTTCGTCAGTCAGCAGGAAGATCAAACCGCGATGGGACCGGGATAATCTTCGCAGTGCCGGCAGTGGACTATGAGTGGTTTCGAACTGACAACTGAAGCGCTCAGGCATTTGCTCCAGTAGTTCGAAGTGCCGACCGGCCACGATTGTCAGCCAGTCGCTCCGCACGAAGGCCCGCACCGGTCCCAACACCGTGAGCCGGTTATGGTGCATGGCTGCGCCCTCCGTGCCACGATCTGCATTCCGCCATGAACTCGCACCCCAGGCACCCAAACCCAGGTGCCGGCACGAAGTCTTCCCGCTCCAAGCCCGCGACGTAGTTTTCCATCAGCCGGAACAGGCGTGACTGCTGACCGTCCGTCATCGGCCCCGTCGGCGTGATGACGAGCTTCGGGGACTTGGTTTTGATGAGGTGATGCAGCTCCCGGCCCGCCTCGCGTTTGCCGGTCGCTTCCCGATACAACACCGAGTAGCAATCCAGCTGCACGCCGTTTTGATGCAAGGCCATTTCCGGGTCTGGCGTCTTGCCCGCGGTCTTGAAGTCCACAATGCGGCCGCCGGCCCGCACCAGATCCAGGATGCCGATCAGCATGGGTAGGCCATGCGCCGCGAGATCCGCTTCCACCGGCACCTCCACCGCTTCGGGCATTTCATTCGCCTTGATCGGGGTCTCGGTGAAGTATTTTTCCAGCACCAGCCACGCGATGTTTTTCTGTTCGGCTTCCTCGCCCTCCCAGTCAATCACGCCTTCCTGTTCCAACCAGCCGGTGGCAAACACGGATTTCAACTTTTCGATTTCAAACGGCTGTCGGCGCCACCGGGTCAGGTTCCAGTGCTGCAATACCAGATGCACCACCGAACCAAAGTGCAGCGCTGCCGTTTTGGGCTTCGCGAGCTTGAGCACGTAGCGGAAGTAGAACTTGAGCCGGCATTGCAGCCAGCAGTTCAGCCGTGATGCCGACACGGTTTGCTTCAACCGTTCCAGCGGCGCGGGGGCCACGGCGGGATTTGCCCCATTTTCAATGAGCGCGATCATCGCCCACCTGCTTTCTGGCTGAACCGGGTATTGCGCGGTTTGCTCTGGCCGGTCTGGGCCAGCAGTTCGTCAATCAGGCCGGAGGCTTCCAGTTTGTTCAGCACCCGGACACTCTTCCCAAACCGGTCCTGGGCCAGTTGCTCGACTTTGCTTTTGTTGAGCTTGTGCTCGTCGGTGATTTTGAGGATCAGCTCCTGCTGCTTGTCCGTGCAGTTCCAATGGTCGTTTTCGAGGGCGGTGCCCTGGCCATTAATTTTGACCGCGCCGTTGCCATTGCTCGGTAGGTGCCCGTTCTCCACGGCGAAGGCGATGGGGAGATAACCGATCTTTTGAATGCTGCTGTCCACGCTTTGCTGCAACCGGGCATACAGGCGGGCACATTCCGCCGGCAGCTGCGTGACGTCCGCCAGCTCCGTTTTGAGGCTGACGCTGAACTGATGGGAGGAATATCCGGGCAGACCGATTTTCTTACTATAGTTGGCTTCGAATAGGATCATATTTGTTTTCTTGGGTTAGGGTGGGTTGATGAGTTTGGGTTCGTCGGCAAAGACCACCGCGATGGTGGTGAACCGTTGGTGCTGGCCTTCGCGCTCCAGCCAGAGCTGGACGAACTCGGCGACGGAGGCGCGGCATTGCGGCCGCACCAGTTCCTGGTGCCGGGCGTCGCCCGCATACTGGCTGAGCGTCGGGGTCAGCGATTGCTGGAGCTGGGTGAGCAGCGTGCTGGTGGAGCCCCGCGCCCAGCCGCGCACTGCCAATGTGTTCAACTGGTCCGTGTGAATCGCCGGTGGCAGGCTGGGTTTGATCTGGGGCGCATGGACGATCAACGTGCGTTGGCGCATCTCCAGTTTCCATGCCTCCCGCAGGCAGAGGTGATAGCGGTAGGTGACCGGCACCTGCACCTGCACGGTGGAGGTGCCCAGATTGAGCAGGCCCCAGCAACAACTCAGGGCGCTGGCCTTGGTGAACGTCTCCGGGAATGTGGCGGTGGCCAGTTCCAGGTTGAGTTCACGCGTGAGCTCGGGAATGGCCGAGACAAATCGCGTGGTCAGGTTTTCCTGGGTGAAGGGTGGGAGGGATGGCGGGGAGGTTGGTTTTCGTTTGGCTCGCTGCACGAGCCACAGGGCTGTGAGCGTGGCGCCGCCAGTGATGAGGATCGGGGTGAGGTGTTGGTTTTCGATAAGGCACTCCTTTCGGGGGAAATGGGGCTGCTTCGATTTGACGGACGGTAAATTGGGTAGACAATCAAATGATTAAAACCAATAACCAGAACACCGTTAAGACCCGCCAGAAGTTTGACCAAACCTTTAAGCGTGAAGCTGTCAACCACTGGCTGACCAGCGGCAAGTCGGCCAGTGTGGTGGCCGTGGAGTTGGGGATTCTCCCCAACCGGCTGTATGCCTGGCGGCTGCGCTTGGCCCCGGCCGACGCTGGGGGGAAGGCGGCGGCCGGGGCCAAGCCGAGTTCGGCCGCCGAGTTGCAAACCCAGTTGGCGGCCGCCCACAGGGAGATTCGCCACTTGACCGAGCAGCGCGACATTTTAAAAAAAACGTTGGGCATTCTCTCCGAACCGTCACCGAACGTTATGAACGGATTCACGCGATGAAGACCGAGCATGCCATTCTGGGTTTATGCCAACTCCTGGAAGTTTCCCCCAGCGGCTTCTACGACTGGCAGCAGCGCCGTGACCACCCTGGCCCACGCGCCCGGGCCAATCAAAAGCTGACCGGACAGATCGCCACCATTTTTGCCAGCAGCCGGCAAACGTATGGCAGTCCGCGCGTCCAGCAGGCGCTCTGTCAACAAGGCTGCCGCCATGGCCGCAATCGCATCGCCCGGCTCATGCGCACCGCGGGCCTGTGCGGTCGCCAAAAGGGCCGCTACCGGGTTCAAACCACCGACAGCAACCACGATCACCCCATCGCCCCCAATCACCTGGCCCACGCACCCCAAGCCACCGCCCCCAATCAAATCTGGGTCATGGACATCACCTACATCCAGACGGGGGAAGGCTGGCTTTATCTGGCCGCCGTGCTGGACCGCTACAGCCGCAAAATCGTCGGCTGGGCCATGAGCCAGCGGATCGACACGGCCCTGGTTTTACAAGCTTTAGCCATGGCCCTCCTGCATCGCCAGCCGCCGGCTAAGCTCCTCTGCCACTCCGATCGCGGGGTCCAATACGCCGCCGCCGATTATCGCCACGCCCTCGCGCGGTCAGGCCTCATCGCCTCCATGAGCCGCAAGGGCAATTGCTACGACAATGCCACCATGGAAAGTTTCTGGAGCACCCTCAAATGGGAACTCGTCTATCGTCGCCAGTTCTCCACTCACCACCAAGCCCGCACCGCCAGCTTCGATTACATCGAATGTTTCTATAATCCCAAGCGCCTGCATAGCGCCCTTAATTTCCTGTCCCCAGTTGACTTCGAAGCCAAAAACAATTAACCAAATGACTCGATTTTACTCTCCGTTTTTTCGAAGCAAGCCCAC
>CAIXBQ010000068.1 GCA_903917705.1 uncultured Verrucomicrobia subdivision 3 bacterium
CGTGTCCAAAGAAATCTCGTCTTTGCCTTCACCCGCAAGGTGAACCGATACCAGCGATGCAAATGTGCTCATCACCCCCAATTTTATTCACACTTTCACCCTTTGACCACCACTTCAATTGCGGACATTAGGGTTAAAGTTCAGTTCGCCCGCCATCGGCGGTGGAGGATAAACCATTGGTTTGATCTTGGGCTAACCACCCCACGGCGATTTAAATCTGCTTCCGGTCGGTAGCACACCTTTAACTTCCATCGCATTGGCCTTAATTCCTGCCGTTTCCGCTTCAGTGGATGGAGTTACTATTACGACAATTTTTCCCGCCACAAAAATGGAAGTCATTCTCACACCAGCAAATGTTCTTCCCATTGAAGTGGAAATTGTTTCCACAATACCAGATGTCACTGCCCCACATCCGGAAGTCGTCGCCGGTTCAATGGAGATCATCTGCCAAGCCACCAGCCGCCGGCGTTCACCATGACCGGCCGCCAAAATTAGGTTGTCTTTCGCAACAGAAGGTCCAAGCTTGCCAGCATGAATGCGGATGACCATGCGAATGATCTTCCCCCGGCCAGTTCAACCCGGCAGAAGAAACCCAAGCTGGTCTATCTGGATGATGAGCTGCCCAATTTCGAGTTCCTCTTCGAAGGCTTTGGCGACCGGTTCCAATTCCAAAAATTCACCAATGGCGATCTGGCCTGGGAGGCATTGTCGAAGGCCGACCCGGACATTTTCATCACCGACATCGCCCATCCCGGGATGGATGGATGGGGATTGATGAAACGACTGGCGGCCAAAGCCGTGACATATCCCATCCTGGTGGTCACCGGCTACAACGACTCGGCCTTCGAAGTTTTTTGCAAAATACAATGTCCCCATTTGAAGGTGACGGTGATCAACAAACCCTTCGCAGCGGCTGATATATTAAGACACCTCACGACCCTGGCCGGGGATTGAAGCCACCCAAACGAGCCGCCACGGGCCCGGGACCCAAACCCGAACCCGGAAAGCCCCGGATTCAGAGCCATGGCGATTCGCCTAAAAAATGGCCAGGCTGTGGATTCAAAAAGATTTGCGCTCCAAAATCGTCTGGCGGTTTAAAGTCCCGCATGTATTTTTGAAGAGAGCCGAAATCAATTCCCCATGACACAGCCTACAAGACCAAGCGCCATGCCACCCCGGTCGGCAGCGGAACATCCCCAGGCCATAAAGCCGAATCTATTGACCATGATCACCGAGAGTTTCGGGATGAGCCGCGCCGGCACCGTTGGAGTCATGGTTTTCAGCAGCCTGATGCTGATCGGGGCGGGGTTCTTTTTTGTCCATTCAGCGCCGCCCAGCACGATCACGATCACCAGCGGGCCCGCCGGCAGCATTTTTTACACGAACGCCTTCAAGTATGCCAAGATTTTGCAACGCCAGGGCGTGACCTTGAACATCCTCACCTCGCATGGTTCCATCGACAATCTTCAGCGGCTTTGCAACCCCGCGTTCCCGGTGGATGCGGGGTTTGTCCAAGGCGGGGTCACCAACGGAGCCACCGACAAGCTAGTTTCGCTGGGGAGCATTTCCTATCAGCCGCTGCTGGTTTTTTATCGGGGACAACCGATCGAATCGCTCGCCAATCTGGCCGGGAAACGACTATCCATCGGATCACCGGGCAGCGGCACCCGGACCCTGGTGTCGACCCTGCTCGCAGCCAACGGGATCAAATCCGGCGAATCGACCACCCTGCTGGATTGGGAGTCGCCGGTGGCCGCCCAAGCGCTGGTGGACGGGTCGGTGGATGCAGTGTTTCTAATGGGAGAGGACGCCTCGGCGGCATCCATGCGCAGACTGCTGCTGACGGCGGACATTCACCTGTTGAATTTCACCCAGGCGGAGGCTTATTCCCGGCGATTCAGCTACCTGAGCATGCTGAAACTTCCGCAGGGCGGGGTTGATCTGGGCAAAAACATCCCCGCCCACGATATCAACCTGGTCGGTCCAACGGTGGAACTGGTTGCCCGGGAAGATCTGCACCCGGCCCTGTCCGACCTGTTGCTGGAAGCCGCCCGCGAAGTGCACGGCAACGCATCCCTGCTCCAACGCAAGGGGGAATTCCCCGCCCCCATCGAGCATGACTTTCACATCAGCGCCGATGCCGCCCGCTTTTACAAATCGGGCACGAGCTTTTTCTATCGTTACCTGCCGTTCTGGCTGGCAAGCCTGACCAGCCGAATCGTGGTGGTTTTTATTCCGATGATCGTGATCTTGATCCCCATCGTGCGCAGCATTCCCCACCTCTACCGCTGGCGGAATCAGTCCCGCATCTACCGCTGGTATCGGGCCCTGCTGGTTTTGGAGAAGGAATTGTTCAGGGAACCGGATCAGGGAAAGCGCCAAGCCCTGCTCCACCGGCTGGACGAGATCCAAATCGAGGTCAACAAAATGAAAGTGCCCGCGTTCCTGGCTGATCAGTTCTACGGCTTGCGCGGACACATAGATTTCGTCCGCCAGATGATGACCAACAAGCCGCCGCAATAAGATCGCCCGACAGAAATCCGCGGCATTGACTCACAAAACCAGCCAGCGATTCACACCAACGCATCAAACACCGGCATGATCATGGTTGACCATTTGGGCCGGCCAGAGAGAGGACAGCCGCAACCCCATTGTCAAATTCCGGCCGGCCGGTTTTTCGCGGATGGACCGCGCGATAATCCCGAAGCCGGGCCAGAAGCCGGACCGCTTCAGCCGGGCGCGAGGCAACGGGCACATTCCGCAGCATGGCTCCCAAGGCCATAATCTGGCTGTCCAGCTGGACTTCCAAGCATTCCGCAACCTGGTTGGTATCGCCCGTCCGCAGCGCATGCAAGGCGGCAAGCCGATCGCCGGCGCCGACGACCGCGTCATGGGTTTGAAAACGGTTGATCCAATGGTCGTAGAAGCGATCCGACAAAGACGAACCAACCGCCCAGCCGAGCAGCAGGGCGAACGACACAAACAATAAGCAGGAGGATTTTTTCATCGCGTGGGCAGGTACTGGCCCGGGAGCCATTTTATTTCAGATCCGCCTTGTAAAACCGCGCCCCCAGCCGGGGCCGCGGATCAATCCAGATGATTTGATTCGACCCGCCGGCGGGGAGGTTGGACGCGCACAAAGTCCAAGCACCCGCCGCCGGCAAATTGGTACTGTCGTAGAGGTCCACCAGGTTGGTGACGGATCGAGAGAGGGAGACGGCCAGCCGCACATTTCCACCGCCGCCAGAAATGGCGTTGAGGCCAAGGTTCATGGTGAGGGGATACCACCAACCGTCGTCAGGGTAGGATTCCGGCACAGACTGGTCACCGCTTTCATGGAAGGGCGTGATCCGCACCCAGTCGATCAGCAGGGCATCCACGTCAAATGACGGCGTTCCCGCCCAGGACGGAAACCATAATCCCAGCCAAAAACGCCCGGCAATCGTGGGCACGTCGGTATAATTGGTCTGCACCGCCACGCCGTCCAGATAGAACTCCACGCGCTTGACCTGATTAGAGCCGCCCGTGTGCCAATCGAAACGGAACGCATGGAACTGGCCGTCGTTCATGGCCGCGCCGAGGCTGTCGAAGGGGTCGGTGTAATTGCCGCCGGTTTCACCAACCCAGGTATTGAGCCGGGCATTTGAATAAGAGACGGCGTCGGGCGTAGCAGCCAAAGCCGTGGGGGTTTCGATGTCAATTTCGTGGTTGCGCACGATATAATAGCCGTCGTAGGCGCTGCCTTCCACCCCCAACCCCAGACCGTCGTGCAGGAGGATGTAAATATCGTTTAACCGGCCAAAGTCATTCACGAGGTCGAGCTTGGTGACATCCCAAACATGCGCCCGGAAGAATTCCGTAACGGTGGCGTTGGTGGCGGTCACCGGGGTGATATATGGCCCGCGCGCCGCCTTGTTGGTGGCCAAGTCGTTCCACAGACTGGCCACCTGCGCCGGGGTCAGGCCAAGGTTGAGAAAATCATTTTTCGAAACGCCGCCCAGCGCGGCCAGCACATCATAAAGCGGCGTGCCGGCATAAGCCTCTTCATAATGAAACGTCCAGATGGCCGAGGCGGCGCCATAGTGACGGGGTAATTGCAACCGCACCTCATAACGGCCGGAAGCGAAGTAGTTAGTGGTGGCAATGGCGGCGCCCACACGCGTCACGCGCGTCACGCGCTGGCCGTAATTATCCACACCGCAGATCGCACCCGTGTAATTGTCGCCATGGGCCTCCAACCGCAGGCAGCCGTTGGTGACGGACACGTTGTCATGCACCACGCCGCCGTTGTTGCCACCGGCGCCCCAGGCCTTTTCCGCGACCAGCCACGCCCCGGAATTGAGCGAAGAATCGTTAAAGTCATCGAAAAACACATCGGCGGCGCCAGCGCAGGACTGCGCCAGCACGAACAAAAAAGCCAAACGGAGCAGAACCACAAATTTCATTTTCGTTGAAACTACACCCGTCCAGCCGGATATGCCAACCGGCCGCTCAAGGCGAGGTGATGCGGTAATATCCGACCGGCGTCGCAGGCGAGACAGCGTTGGTGAACGTCACCGGGCTGGCGCCGAAGGTGCCATTGGTCAGAACCGTCCAGTTGATCATCGGTTGGGTGATATCCGGACTGGTCAGAATC
>CAIXBQ010000069.1 GCA_903917705.1 uncultured Verrucomicrobia subdivision 3 bacterium
GCAGACGGCGCGGCGGGTGCCTTCGTGCTTGGTGAGGCCGTGCTCGTCGATGGGCAGGATTTCCGGATGTTTCTTGGCCAGCCAGATGGGCGGGGCGGCGGTGGGCGTGGCGAGGATGACCTGGATGCCGTGTTCGCCCATAAAGGGGTCGGTTCTTGACTATGCTTACTTTCTGCCGTAGTTTTGCCGCATGGCACGCAAGCTGCGCGTTGAATACGAGGGGGCCGTCTATCATGTGCTGAATCGCGGCGACCGCCGCGAAGCCATCTTTCTGGATGATGAAGATCGCCAGCGTTTCATCGCCACCCTCGGCGAGGCCTGCGCCAAGACCGGCTGGCAGGTTCATGCGCTCTGCCTGATGCCCAATCATTTTCATCTGGTGGTGGAGACGCCGCAACCCAACTTGGTGGTCGGCATGAAATGGTTCCTCGGCACCTACACCGGTCGCTTCAACCGGCGGCACAAGTTCTTTGGTCACCTCTTCAGCGGACGTTACAAGGCGTTGATCGTGGATGGCAGCGGCACCGGCTATTTCAAGACGGTGTGCGATTATGTGCATTTGAATCCGGTGCGGGCGATGTTGTTGAAGCCGGAGGAGTCGTTGCGGGAGTATGCGTGGAGCAGTTGGCCGGAGTATTTGAAAAGCCCGGGGAAACGTTGGCCGTGGCTGCGGGTGGATCGGTTGCTGGGCGAGTATCGGATACCGCAGGAGAGCGCGGCCGGGCGTCGGCATCTGGAGGCGCAGATGGAGCAGCGTCGCGCGGCAGAGGCGGGGGCGGATTACCGGGCCATCCGGCGCGGCTGGTGCCTGGGCGGCGAACCGTTCCGCAAGGAATTGCTGGCGCAGATGACGGAGCGCGTGGGGCCGGAGCATTACGGCGAGGAACGGCGCGAGAGCGAGGCGGAAAAAGCGGACCAGATCATCGCCGCCGGCTTGAAGCGGGCGCGGTGGACAGAGGCGGATTTAGCGCGGCAGCGCAAGGGACATCCGGTGAAGGTGCGTCTGGCCCAGCAACTGCGGGCGCAAACCACGCTGACCGTGGGGCAAATCGCGGAGCGGTTGCATCTGGGAACGCGGGGTTATGCCGTGCGCCTGTTGTGGCTGGCAGGCAGATAACCGGATTCGCCGTCCGTAGTCGTCGGCCGCACCGGTTTCCGCACCGATGCGTGGGGCACTGCTTTGGCGGGCTGGAAGATTGCGGGTCTGGCGGTGAGGTTTATGCGGGCAGGGCCAGCTTCATCTTGGATGGATTCGGCCACTTCATGCTCCGGCCCGGCGCCCATTCCGGAACCATTTCCAGTTCCAGCCGCACTGGCTCTGCGTCGCCCTGCGTCGGATCCTCCACATACCCGTTCGCCTTCAATCCTTCCGGATTGCCCCGGTTCATCGCCCGCCAGACGCCCTGCGCCTGCGTTATCCCCACCCGTTGCCGCCGCGTCTCCAACTGCGCGTCAATCGGCCGCCCCAGTTGAAAATCTTCCCGGGCGCTCTCGCACCATTGCATGAACGAGTCCATCAGCCCGGGCAGCTGATGGCGCAGCTTGTCCCCGCTGGGCTTGGCCGCCGCCAGCAGCAACAGTTCCATCGTGTCCGCACAATGCTCCAGCCATCGCCGCGCTCCCTCCTCATCCGTCCGCCCCCACTCGCTCGCGCGGTGTCTCGCAAAATCTTCCGCCGTGTAAACATGGGCATCGGCTGACTGGCTGATCGGCACGCTCACCCCCATCCGCAGACATCGCCCGTCCACGCCCGTCGCCAGCGCTATCCGTCGCGCATATGTATCGGAGATCTGATTGCGCCCCGTCTCCCAGCTCACCACCGCATCCTTCGATACTCCGATCATGGCCGCAAATTCGGCCTGCGTTTGACCGATGATTTTCCGCAGCGCCCGCATGCATTCATTAGGTTCTTTATTCATAATTATATCGGTGACTAAACATACACTACGATAAAAACGCTTGCAAAGTCAAATAAATAGGCGTAAAGATAAGAGAGGAATATAAAGCTACAACACTTGCGAAAGGCATGATGATGAAAAATACTGAGTCCGTTTCCGCCGCGCCTGCGTTTTCCCCCGTCGAGGGTGAATCCGACCGTGCTTTTGAAGCCTTTCGTGCCTATTACGAGCTCGGCCCTCGCCGCCGGTACGTGGCGGCCGCCCGCAAGGTCGGCGTCTCCCAGGGCACCGTCAAACGCTGGGCCGGCGAATTTGACTGGCGCGGCCGCATCATATCCCTCGCCGCCCGGGCCGTGGAACAAGCCGCCAGCGCCGAAAACGCTCTGCATCGCGCCGATCTCATCGATGCCGCTGCTCGCGCCAAAACTTTTCGCGACCGCCAATTCGCGCTCGCCGAATCCATCCTCAGCGTCGCCGAACGCTATCTCGAACGCATGGATGAGGACAATCTGGATCAGCTGAGTTTTGCGGACGCCTGCAAAGCCTTCGCCTTTGCCTCCCAGCTCGGCAAATACGCCCGCGAAAACGACGCCTCAGTCGCCCCGGACCAGGGCCTGCGCGATCAGCTGGCGGCTCTGCTCGATCAGGCCTGCGGTGAAAATCTGGCGTCAAAAACATCCTCAACCCTCAATCATCCTGAACCGCCACGACCACGAGCATCACCGCCAATAACATCTACGGTCCGCTGACGCTGCTCGGGCCGCTGGCTCTCAGCGGCGCCGGCACGACGCGGCACACGCTCTCCCTCGGCGGCACTTCCACCTATCTCAACGTCTTTGGCGGCACGATTCCCGATAATTCCGCCACGAACACGGCGGTTTCCAAGTCCGGCACCGGCGTCTGGATGCTGGCGGGCAATAATACTTACTCCGGCGCCACGCTGCTGGGCGGCGGCACGCTGATCATCACCAATGACACGGCGCTGGGCGTGGCGACCAATTCGCTGGCGTTCACGGCCGGCACCACGCTCAAGGGCGCGAGCAACAATGTCACGCTGGGGGCGGCCCGCACGGTGACGGTGAGCAATAACGTCACGGCCAACATCGTGGTGAACGACATCAGCAACTTCAATGTCGCGGCGTTCATCACCGGCCCCGGCCATGTGCAAAAAGGTGCTTCCAGCTATTCGCTGGGGACGGTGCGCTTCAGCAATGACACGAACAGTTTCACGGGCACCTTCACGGCGGGCTACGGCAACACGGAATTCACGTCGGTGAGCAACAGCGGAACGGCTTGCTCTCTGGGCTTGGGCCTCACCAATGCGGGCGCGATCGTCCTGGGCAACGCCACGTCGGCCGGCACGCTGCGCTATGTGGGCGCCAACAATAGTTCCACCACGCGGCCGCTGAACTGGACGGCGACCGGCAGCGGTTACGCGCTGGACGTGACGAACACGGGCTTGATCGCCTTTCTCGCCGCCGGCAGCCTGCGGTCTGGCTCGGGCGGCCCCGTGGCCTTGACCCTGCAGGGCTCGAACAGCGGCACCAACACGCTGGCCCAGGTCATCAATGATTTGAGCGGCGCGACCTCGGTGACCAAGGGCGGCACGGGCCGGTGGCTTTTGACCGCGGCCAACGCCTACAGTGGCGACACGGTGGTGAACGGCGGCGTGCTGGAATTGAACAACGCCACGGCCCTGCCGGGCGGCATCGCCAGCAGCGGCGGCGCGAGCGTGCTGACGCTCACCTCCGGCGGCGTGGTCGGGCTGGGCAACGGCGATTTCTCGCGCAACCTCGGCACCACGGTCGAGCAGGTCCAGTTCACGGGCAGCGGCGGCTTTGCGGCTTATGGCGCTAACCGGGCGGTGAATCTGGGCGGCGCCTCGGCGCAGGTCTCCTGGGCGGCCGGCAGCTTTGTGCCCAACGGCAATGCGCTGGTCCTGGGTTCGTCCACGGCGAATGCGACGGTGGATTTCCAGAACCCGATTGATTTGAATGGCGCGTCGCGGACGGTGCAGGTCAATGACGGGCCGGTCGCGCAGGACGCGAGCTTGAGCGGGGTGGTCAGCGGCAGCGCCGGCCTGACCAAATCCGGCAGCGGCACGCTGGTCCTTTCCGGCGCCAACACCTACACGGGCCCGACGGTCATCAGCGGCGGCGTGGTGGAATTGCCCTGGCTGGCGGCCTATAACACGCCGAATCCCCTCGGCGAAGGTTCCTCGGGCGCCAACAACCTCGTCATCAGCAACGCCACCCTGCGCTACATGGGCACGAACGTAAGCTATGGCCGCACGTTCCGCCTGGACGGGGATGCGACGCTGGATGCCTCCGGCACCGGCCAGTTGGAATTTTACAGCACCGGCAACACCGGGATGGGCGGAACCGCCACCGCCTCGCGCACGTTGATCCTCACGGGCAGCAATACGAATGGCAACCGTCTGCGGCCCACCGTTGGCGACCCCACGGCCCCGGGCGTCACTTCGCTCCTCAAGACCGGCGCGGGCCAGTGGCTGCTGGGTGCGGGCACCCCGGACGGCACGAACACTTACTCGGGCGCCACGACCGTCAGCAACGGCACGCTGCTGGTTTATGGCCAGCTCCCGAATTCGCCGGTCACGGTCGCGGGCGGCACGCTGGGCGGCAGCGGCTTGCTGGGCGGCCCGGTGGCGGTCCAGGCGGGCGGCGCTTTGGCGCCGGGTGTGGGCAGCATCGGCTTGCTGGGCGTGAACAATACGCTGAGCCTGGCCGGCAGCGCCCTGATGGAAGTGAGCAAGACGGGCGGAATCGCCACGAATGACCAGGTCTATGGCATCTCCACCCTGACCTATGGCGGCACGCTGACCGTCACGTTGCGCGGCACGGGTGCGCTGGCGGCGGGCGACACCTTCCAGTTGTTCAGCGCCACGAATTACAATGCGGGCAATTTCACCGGCACCAATCTGCCCGGCCTGGCCGGCAGCCTGGCCTGGAGTTGGACGCCCACCAACGGCACGCTGGCGGTGGTGTCCACCAACAGCGCGGTTTATCCGCCGGTGCTGGGCGGCCTGACTTCGATCAGCGGCGGCGTGGTGCTGACCTTCAGCGGCACAAACGGGCAGAGCTGGAAGATTCTTTCCAGCACGAATCTGACCAAGGCGCTGATCAATTGGGACACGATCACCACCGGCACGTTTGCCGGGACCCCGGTCAGTTACACCAATACCGCGCCGGTTGACCCGCAGCGGTTCTACATCATCACCAGCCCGTAAGCGGCCGGGGACGAACCTGAAAACAAATATTACATGAAATCGAAATCATTCATCAGAAATCTGCGCGCGACCGGCCGGGGCGGGTTCACGCTGATTGAACTGCTCGTGGTCATCGCCATCATCGCGATCCTGGCGGCCATGCTGCTGCCGGCGCTGGCGGCGGCCAAGGCCAAAGCCAAGGCCACAAAATGCATGAGCAATGAAAAACAGATTGCCCTCGCGGCCGTCATGTATGGCAACGATAACAATGATTTCATCGTGCCCTATGACGCCGTCGGACCCACGGTCCAGGGCGCGGTTTTTCACAAAAACGGCCTCAACGGCGCGAGCCTGGAGACCGAATGGCGCGATCTGCTGTATGTCGCTTACGTCCATGACACCAGCATATTTACCTGCACCGGGCTGCCGGACGGGGAGACGCAGAACATCGGCATCAACTACGGGCTGGCCGACACCGGCACGCTGAAATTCAGTTCCATCCGTCGTCCGCTGACGGACACGTTTTATTTCGCCTGTACCGCGGGGATAAGCACTCCTCCCGACAAAAACCCCGACAACTGGAAAGACAGCGGCACCGCGAGTTGGAATCATTTCAACACGCCGTCCCATCCCAATCTGTTTTTGCAGCCGGCCACGCCGTGGGTTCCCTTTAACCGGCACGGCAAGCGCACCTCCATCGGCTGGCTGGACGGCCATAGCGAAGCCAAGGCGGTGAGCAAGCTCGGCCTGGTTGACCCTGTGACCGGTGCTGTGCTGGCGGCCTCGGATCCGAGTGCCGAATGGTCAAAGGGGTATTAGCCCGGCGCCTTCCTCATAAACGGCTCTTGACTCAATAACCCATGCTGCGATTCCCTCCGCCAATGGCTGTGCTGTGCATCGGCTTTCAGCTTGCGCTGGCCAGCCTGGCCGGGGCGGCGACGGGTGATCTTTATCCGAAGGGCGACACCTTTTGCTTCACCTTCTATTCCGCGTCAGACGCGGACTCGCTCCACGCCCTGGCCAACGGGGCCACGGCCATCGGCCCGTTCTACGGCGATCAAGCCGCGCCGCTGGCCAAGGCGGGCCGGTGGGACACCAAAATCATCTACAAGGTGAAGCCGCCTTCAATGGCCGGGCTCAAAACCTCGGACTTTGATAAGCCGGGATTCGTATGGCCGGCGTCGGCGACTCTCAGCAACGAAGTTGCCGCCATTGTTTCCGCGGTGAGTCCGGATCATCACATCGCCATGTGGGACATTGAGCCGGAAGAATTACGGTCATGGAAGCCCGCGCAGTTCGGCTATCTGAAACTGGTTTCTTCGGTCATCCGCGCCAATGATCCGGAACATCGCCCGGTCTTCATGTATGAATGCAACAACCGGGCCGGCAGCGCGCTCGCGCCTTCGCTGGCCTGTCAGGACCTCTCCGCCAAGGGCACCTATGTCAATGTCGTGGACGACGGCGCGTTCATCACCAACCGCATCTGGGCGCGGTGGTCCATGGAGCAGTCCGTGAGCGCCTGCGCGCTCGGCAACCCGCAAGCCGTGCCGTGGATCGTCCTCTGGATGGCCTCCAACGCGCCGGCGGGTTCGTTCTCGCAGATCACCAACTGGTGCCGGCATGACGCCTACATGGGCCTCATCATGGGCGGCAAGGGCATCCAGATCTGGTCGGCCGCGCGCGGGCGCCGGGGCTTTTCCAGCCCGGATTTTCAAGCCTATCTGGACGGCTACCTGACCGTGGCGCGCGACTTGAACGGGCCGCTGCACCTCGCGCCGGTTTTTCTTCGGGGGACGAAACAACCCCGGGTCAGCATGGCCATCCTCGCCGGTCCGCCCCGACTGGAGCTGGTCTATCAAAAAACCACGAATTCCTATCCGCCAGTCACCTATTTGTGTGCGAAACAGGACGGAGTGGATTATCTATTCATGGTGAATTCAGCCGAATGTCCAGTGACCGCCGCTTTCAGCGGCCTGCCGGCGGTGAGCCGGGAGGATTTGTTTGCCGGCGTCGCCAATCCGACGCCGGACGGGAGATTTTCGGTCACCCTGCCGCCGCTGGCGGTGAAGGTGTTCCGGTTCGGCGCGGTAAAGTTGTCTGCCATGAACCGGAGTTCCCGTTCCGAAATCCATTCAGCCAGCCCGCTGCAAACCGCCCAAACCCGGATTCATGACCAACCTTGATATTTCCCAAAACCCGTCGGCTGGCCGACCGGCTTTGGCGCTGCGCGACTGTTTCCGGACTGGCTTGCGCGCGGGGTTGTTGGGGCTGCTCGTTCTGGCTTGGAATCTTCCGGCGGCGACCGTCTTTTGGGTGGGCAATTCCAGCACCAACTGGAACACCACGGCCAACTGGTCGGGGACGAGTGTTCCCACCAATAATGACTCGATCATTTTTACGAATGCCGGGACCGCCGGCACCGGGTTATACAACAACCTCCCGGCCGGCCGCGTTTTTAACGGGCTCACCTTTGTTTCCAACGCGACGAATGCCTTCACCCTTTCGGGCAATGCGTTTGGTCTCAACGGAACCATTGCCAACTCCAATATTAACCTTCACACCATCAACTGCCCCATCATCCTGGCGGCGAACGGGAGCGTCAGCGCCGTCTCGAGCAATATTGTGCTGGCGGGGAGCATCAGCGACGGCGGCAGCAACTATAACCTGACGCTCGGCGGCACCAGGATTGTGACCCTGGCCGGGAACAACACGTTTGGCGGCACGCTGGCCATTAACAGCGGCGTCACCCTTTCGGTCGGCGCCGTCACCAACCTGGGCGCGGGCACCAATCTCTCCTTCAACGGCAGCGCCAGCAGCACCCTTTCCGTGACGGCCTCGGTGTTGATTCCCGCTGCCACCACGCTCACGGTCGGCAGCAGCTCGACCGCAGGTTTCGTCACCCCGGTCGCCGGGACGGTGCTCGAGGTGGCCGGACGATTGACCGGTGCGGGCACGGTGAGCCGCAAAAGTTCAAGTTACTCGCTGGGCACGGTCCGGTTCAGCAATGACGCGAATGATTATAGCGGCGACTTCGGCATGGGCTTCGGCAACACGGAATTCACCTCGGTCGCCAATCAGGGCATTGCCAGTTCGCTGGGCAAAGGTGCCGCCGCCACGGCTGGTCAGATTACACTCGGCAATTCCAGCTCCGCCGGATTATTCCGCTATGTGGGCGCCGGCAACAGTTCCACGACGCGTCCGCTGAACTGGTCGGCCACCACCGGCGGTCTGGCGCTGGACGCCAGCGGGACCGGGACGGTGGCATTTTTGACGAACACGGTTTTGCGGACCGGCAGCGGGACTGACACCCTGACTTTGCAGGGTTCCAATGGCGGCACCAACACCTTGGCGCAATCTATCAACGACGGGGTGGCCAGCGGCACGACCACGGTTTTGAAATCCGGCAATGGCAACTGGGTGCTGGCCGGCACCAATACGTTTACGGGCGGCCTGAATCTCAACAATGGCGTGTTGCAGGTGAACGCGGCGGAAAATCCCGGCATCAGCGGTCCGCTGGGCCGGAGCGGAATCATCAGCTTTGGTGGCGGCACACTGCAGTTCAGTGCCGCGAACGCGTTTGATTACTCGTCCCGCTTTGGCACCAACGGCGGCCAGGCTTACAGCCTCGACACCGCCGGCCAGACGGTGACGTTCGCCGCGGCGCTCGTCAGCAGCAACGGCACGCTGACCGTGGATAGTTCCGCGCCGGGCGGCAAACTCATTCTCACCAAAACCAACACCTTTACCGGCAACGTGACTGTGCTTGGCGGCACGCTTTCCGTCAGCAACGACGTGTTTCTGGGAGCGAACACCAATTACGTGGTGCTCAACGGCGGCACGCTGTCCGCGGGAACGAATTTTCATTTCTATCTGTATCGAACCCTCGCCCTCGGCACGGCGGGCGGCACGGTGGAGGTGCCGGCGGGCGTCACCCTGACCTTTGATGGCAATATCTATGATAGCGGCGGACCGGGCAGCCTGACGAAAACCGGGGCGGGGACGCTGACGATGTCCAGTTCCGCATCCGCCGCCTACGTCACCTACACCGGCGACACGACCATCAGCAACGGCACGCTCGCCCTCTCTGGCGTCGGCGCGATGGGCACCAACGGCAATCTCACCATTGCTTCGGGCGCGACGCTGGATGTCTCCGGGGCAACCGGCGGCTGGAAACTTGGCCGCTACCAGACGTTGATCGCCGGCAACGGCACCAGTTTGGTTAAGGGAAAATTGAATCTTAACAACGCCGCGCTGGCGCTGTTTTGGACCAACGGTGTGCCGAGCCTGACAATTTCGGGAAACACGCTTGTGATGAGCAACAATACCGCCACGGTCACGGTGGCCGGCGGCACGCCCCTGCCGGTGGGTGTTTACAAACTCATTTCCAAGGGCACCGGTGGTTCGGTGACCGGCGTGGCGACCAATTCGCTGGTGAACGTGATTGGTGCCGGGGCCGTGGCCGGCGCGTCGCTGCAGATCACTAGCAGTGAATTGTATTTGAACGTCCACGGCAGCAGCGCAACGGCCACCACGCTCAGCACTTCCGGCGCCACGCAGACCTACGGCAACGCGGTGACCTTCACGGCGTCGGTCAGCCCCACCAACGCCACGGGCATCGTGACCTTTACGGATGGAACCACCACCTATGGCACCGCGGCCCTGGCCGGCGGGCGGGCGGTGTTGACGGTCACCGGCGGCGTGTTCAACGCCGGAGTCTATCCGATGACGGCCAGCTATAACGGCAATTCCATTTACGCCCCGAGCGTGTCCACGGTCGTCACCCAGACCATCACTCAGGCCAACTTGACGATTGCTGCCAACAGCCTGAGCCGCTGGGCCGGCAACGCGAACCCCGCTTTGACGGCGAGCGACCTTGGTTTTGTCGCCGGCGACACGAGCGACAGTGTCTTGAGCGGATCGCCCAATTTGACCACGCCGGCCACGCCGGCCAGTCCCGTCGGCACCTATCCCATTACCATCACACCCGGGACACTGGCGGATGTGACCGGCAATTACATTTTGAATTTCACCAACGGCACGCTGTCGGTAGTCGCCCGCGCCATGCCTTATCCGCAGGGTTCCGCGTTTCCGCTGATGATGTACGAGGTGGGCGACGCCCCGTCGGCTGCGAACGTGGCCAGCTACGGTTGGAACATCATCCAGACCTACGGCTTGGGCACCAACAGCGATATCAACAATTTTCTCCAGCTCGCGTCCGGCTACAGTCTCGGTGGAGACGCACCCATTGGCTGCGGCGGGGATGTGAGCACCAATTTTGTGGAGTGGCCGCAGGCGCAGGTGCAGGCGTGGATTCAGGGATCCATGACCAATAACAATATTGCCTGGTGGGACATGCCGGAGGAAATGCGCTCTTGGCATCCCACCGAAGTGCAGTTGCTCAAGGATTACCGCGTGTGGATTCGTTTGTACGACACCAACGGCCGTCGCCCGACCTACGAATACACGCCGAACGCCCGCACCACGAGTTCGCAAATCCCCGTGGTCACCAATCTGGACATCATTGGCTGCGGCGCGTATTGCGAGGCCGCCGGCCAGCCGCATGCCTGGGTGCGCTACAAAGTTCAGGAGGCCGGAGTCCATGCCGTGACGCTCGGAGGCTGCACCATTGGCGGCAATTATTTGTCCAACCAGAAAACGGTCGTGTCGGTGTTGTATCTCGCCGACCCCGGCAACGGTTCATTGCCGACGCCCCAGCAATCCTACCACGATGTCTGGTCGTCCATTGCCTCGGGCGCGCAGGGCATCACCGTCTGGGCCTATTGGCATGGCGTGAACGATAATCCGGTTCTGACCAACAATCTGAACCAGTTCAACCTTGCTGCCGCCCAGATCAGCGGTACGGAGCTGGGGCAGGTGTTCTTGTACGGAACGCCAAACCCGAACGTGAACTTTACCATTGCCTCGGGCCCGACGAACACGGACTCCTTCAATCCCGGGGACGGCACCAACTGGCAATATTCCTCCCTCAATGTCCTGTGCAAATCGTGGTCGAACAGCGTCTATGTCGTCGCGGTGAACTCCACCTCCAATTCCGTGACGGCCACCCTCACCAACCTGCCGTCCGTCACCGGCCCGGCCGGGCTGCCGCTGGAGTACCGGTCGGTCGCGATGATCAACGGTAGTTTCAGCGATACCTTCCCGGCTTGGGGCGTGCATGTTTACAAAATGGCTTTGACCATGCCCAACACTTACACCCTGACCTATGCGGCGGGAGCGAACGGCACGATCAGCGGCATCACCCCGCAGACGGTGAACTACGGGGCCGCCGGCACGGCGGTGACTGCGGTGCCAAATAGCGGTTATTACTTTTCGAACTGGAGCGGCGGCAGCACGGCCAATCCGCGCACGGATGCGAACGTGACGAACAGCCTCAGCGTCACGGCGAACTTTGTCGCGCTGGTGCCGCCGGCCATCACGGGCAGCCCGGTGTTTGGCGGTGGCGGATTTCAGTTGGGTTTTAGCGGACCCGGCGGCCAGCCTTATCATGTGCTCACCAGCACGAATCTGGGGTTGCCGTTGACCAACTGGCTGGTGTTGACCAACGGAACCTTTGGCGCCGGACCGGTGAACTTCACTGACAACGCGACGACCAATCGCCAGCGGTTTTATCGCATTGCCTCGCCGTGATGAGGGGAATTAAGGCAGAAAACCGGAATTCTGAAACCGGCAGGCTGATTGCCATCTCACCCCGGTTCTCCCCCGTTTTACGGCGGAGAAGATCTTGCGGACGACCACCGGGACAGGGCTTGAATGATGAAAAGGGTATGACTGGCTCATTTTTACGAACGCGCATATCCTTCGGAAAAACCGATTATGCAATCCAGCCATAGATTTATCACTTTGGGGCTCGCGGCCATCACGGTGGTTGCGGCAGGCAAGGCATCCGCGGTGTCGGCGGCCGAAACCAACGGCGTGACCGCCGGCCCGATGACGAAGCCGGCGCCGGAAAAGGAAGCAACCGCCCAGCGCGACGAGCGTCTGGCGTGGTGGCGCGACGCCAGGTTCGGCTTGTTCATCCACTGGGGCGTATATGCGCAGGCTGGCGGCGAATGGAAGGGCACGACCAACCATGCTGAATGGCTGCAGCTCACCGCGAAAATTCCCATCGCTGAATACACGGAGTTGGCGAAGCGGTTCAACCCGGCCAAATTTGACGCCGGGGCCTGGGCGCAGCTCGCCCGGGACGCGGGCATGAAGTATGTGGTGCTCACCGCCAAGCACCATGACGGCTTTGCGATGTTCGATTCACCATCCGATCCCTACAACCTGCCCGGGATTTCGCCGTTCAAGCGCGATCCGGTGAAAGAGCTGGCGGAGGCCTGCCGGCAGCGCGGGCTGAGGTTTTGCGTCTATTATTCGCTCGGCCGCGACTGGCATGATCCCGATGTTCCCACGGGCAGCCCCGGCAATCCGAAGTTTCCGCCGGGTAGCCGCAGCAACTTGGTGGACTTTCCGGACGAGGGTAAAAAGGACTTCGCAAAATATTTCGAGCGCAAGGTCAAGCCGCAGGTGCATGAACTGCTGACGCAATACGGCCCGCTGGGAATCCTGTGGTTCGACACGCCGGAAAAGATCACCCGGGCGCAGAGCGCGGAATTGCTGCAGCTCATCCGCGGCCTCCAGCCGCAATGCATCGTGAATGCGCGCATCGGTAACGGCCTCGGCGACTACGGCACGCCCGAGCAGATGATTCCGGCCAAGGTCTCGACCAGGCCCTGGGAAACCTGCATGACGTTGAACGGCCATTGGGGCTATAACAAGTTTGACCAGAACTGGAAGCCCGCCCCTGAGCTGGTTCGCAACCTGATCGACATCGTTTCCAAAGGGGGCAATTATCTGCTGAACGTTGGCCCGACCGGGGAAGGCGTGATTCCGGCCCCCAGCGTGGACCGGCTCAGGGAAATCGGCGCGTGGCTGCGGGTCAACGGCGAAGCCATCCACGGCGCCGGTCCGACCGCTTTCGGCTACGAGCTCGGGCGGCCCGGCAAGCCGGATGCGCGTGGCCATGCCACGGCCGAAGGCGCGCTGGACTGGCGCTGCACGACCAGGCCCGGCAAAATCTACATCCACTTGCTCCAGTGGCCGGCCGGCAAGTTTGAATTGTACGGCGCAACCAACCCGGTGACGAAAGCCTACCTGCTGGCTGGGCGGGATAAACTACTCTCTTTCACGCAGGCATCCGGCCGCGTGACCGTGGCGCTGCCTGCGACCTCGCCGGATGCCATTGCCGCCGTGCTATGCTTGGAACATGATTAAACCGGCCAGACCAAACCACCAAAGATGAATCCCACGTCATTCGTTTTCACTGCAATCTGGCTGGCCGGCCTGGCCGTCTTGCCCGGTGCCGAACCGGCTGTGCCTGACCGTCTGCCGGTGCCGACGCCCGTGCAGCGTGGCTGGCAGGAGGCGGAGTTGGGCGTCCTGATCAGCTACGATCCCCGGGTTTTTCATGATGGCAATCCGTCGTTGCAGGCAGCCTGCCGGACCCCGATGAAAGATCCCGATGCCTACGCCCGGGAGTTCAATCCGGCCAGGCTGGACACCGACCAATGGGTGGAGACCGCCCGGGACATGGGTGCTAAATTCGCCATCCTGGTCGTCAAGCACGAGACCGGATTCTGTCTGTGGCAATCCGATGCCAATCCGTACTGTCTTAAGCATATCAAGTGGCGGGATGGCCAAGGCGATATTCTGCGGGATTTCGTCGCCTCCTGCCACAAGTTCGGCCTCAAGCCCGGCGTCTTTACCGAAGCGCGGTGGGATCTGCGGCTGGGGGTGCATGACTTTGAAATCGCCACGAACTCGCCGGTGACGCTGGCGGAATATAATCGCATGGTCGAACGCGAGGTGGAGGAACTATGCACTCGCTATGGCGACCTTTTTGAGATCTGGTTCGACGGCGGCGTTCACACGCCGGCCCAATCCGGGCCGGACGTGCTGCCCATCGCCGGAAAATCCCAGCCCGGGATGGTGTTTTACCATAGTGACCAGCGGCGGGATGTCCGCTGGGGCGGCACCGAATCCGGCACCGTGCCTTACCCCTGTTGGGCCACGGTCCCCTGGAATGTGAAACATGGCGACCAATATGCGAGGCAGGGCGATGCCGGCGGACAGCGCTGGCAACCGGCCATGTCGGATGCCCCCTTGCGCTGTGACAACCACCTGAAGAATTGGTTTTGGAAAGCCGGCGGCGAGCCGGGCATTGCCTCGCTCTCGCACCTGCAAGCGATGTATTATGGCTCGGTCGGTCGCAATTCCACGTTGATCATCGGGCTCACGCCGGATTCGGATGGCTTGATGCCAAAAGCGGATGTGGCCCGGTGCCGGGAATTTGGCGCATGGAGGGAGAAAACTTTTGGCGCCAAACCGCTGGCGGAAACCTCAGGCAGCCGCGCGGAACTGACGCTGGAACTGCCGGCGACGAATCCCATCCCCGTCACGCACATCTTGTTGCAGGAAGACATTCGCCACGGCGAACGCGTGCGGCAATACGTCGTCGAGGCGCAGGCGGACGGCACCTGGCAACCGGTTTGCGCCGGCAGTTGCATCGGGCAAAAACGCATCGAGCGCATCCCGCCGAACGCTGCCCGCAAGTTTCGCCTGCGCGTGACGCAGTCCGTCGGCGAACCGGAAATCAGTTCCTTCCGGCTCATGTAATTAATAAAATTTCACCATGAAACATCCATCCTCCCGCCTGGTTGTTTTGCTCGGCCTGACCTTTGTCGCCGGTTTCGATTCCATTGCGCCGGCGGCCGTCCAGCCTGACCGCCCCAATATTCTGGTGATTGTTTCCGATGATCAGGGCTACGCGGACCTGGGTTTTCAAGGCTGCCGGGACATCCCCACGCCGCACTTGGATCGGCTTGCGGCCTCGGGCATCCGCTTCAGCAACGGCTATGTGACGCATCCGTTTTGCAGCCCGAGCCGCGCCGGGCTGCTGACGGGCCGTTACCAGCAGCGGTTCGGCCATGAGCAAAATCCCTTCTTTGATCCGAACGACCATCGCGAAGGCTTGCCCACGACGGAAAAGCTGCTGCCGGAATTCCTGCGGGACGCGGGCTATGTCACCGGCTGGATCGGCAAATGGCATTTGGGCGCCGCGCCGGAGTTCTGGCCGCAGCACCGCGGCTTCACCGAAACCTTCGGCTTTCTCGGCGGCGGGCATCACTACCTGAACTGGAAAACCAACGCGGCGCAGGAATACAACCTGCCCATCGAGCGAAACGGCCGGCCCGTGGCGGTGACGAATCACCTCACGCTGGCCTTCGGCGATGAAGGCGCCGCCTTTGTGCGCCGGCATCAAACGGAGCCGTGGTTTCTTTACCTCGCCTTCAACGCGCCGCACACGCCGGCAGAGCCGACGCCCGATCGGCTCGCGCAATTCAAGTCCATCGCCGACCCCAAGCGCCGGAAATATGCGGCGCAGGTGAGCCTGCTGGATGACGCGGTGGGCGGTGTGCTGGCCGCGCTGCGCGAGTCCGGTCAGGACCGGCGCACTCTGGTGTTTTTCTTCAGCGATAATGGCGGGCCGATCATGACCAACGGCTGGAACGGCTCGAGCAATCTGCCGCTGCGCGGTGGCAAGGGCGAAGTTTATGAAGGCGGCATCCGGGTGCCGTTCGTCATGAGCTGGCCGGGCAAACTGCCCGCCGCTTGCGGGTCGGATATGACGGTGAGCACGCTGGATGTTTTTCCGACGGCGCTGGCGCTGGCCGGCGTGCCGCTGCCGACGAACCGCCCTCCGGACGGCGTGAACTTGCTGCCGTACCTCACCGGAGCCGTAACCAATGCGCCAAACCCGCAACTGTTCTGGCGGATGGGTGGCGGCCGACAGCTTGCCATCCGCGCCGGCGATTCCAAGCTGGTCCGGCTTCGCAGCCAGCCGGATGCGCTCTTTGATCTGGCCGGGGACCTGGGCGAAACGCAGGATCTCGCCGGTCGCCGCACCAATGAAGTGAGGCGGCTCGGCGCCGGGCTGGATGGCTGGAACAAAACCCTCGTTCCGCCGGCGTTTCCCGGTCTGGCCGGCCACGCCGCAAATCCGAAAAATTCAAAACAACTCGTTGAACCATGAAAAACCAAAAATATTATCTCGCCCTGCTGCTCGCTGGCGCCGTTGCCGCCCCGGCGTTTGCGCAGCAGGCCAACACCAACCGCGACACCGCCGGCGTGAACCTCGGCGGCGCGGCGGTCGCGCTGACGGGAAAACTGCTTTACGCGCCGACTTATGACGATTGCTTCAAGTCCGGCAGGGCCGTCGTCACGCGCAAGGATATCTACCACGACGGCTGGATTGACCTTAACAAAAACGGGAAGAAAGATGTTTACGAAGACTCGGCCCAGCCGGTGGAAAAACGCCTGGACGATCTGCTGGCGCAGATGACCGTGGACGAAAAGACGGCGCAGATGGCCACGCTCTACGGTTATGACCGCGTGTTGAAGGATTATTTGCCGACGGGAACCCTGCCGACGGAGTCGTGGCGCACGGCATTTTGGAAGGACGGCGTGGCGAACATTGACGAGCACCTGAACGGCTATCCCTATTTCGACGAAAAGCTGCCGGGGGTGGAATTCCTCTGGCCCACCTCGAAGCACGCCTGGGCGCTTAACGAGGTGCAGCGGTTTTTTATCGAGGACACGCGCCTTGGCGTGCCGGCGGAGTTTACGGACGAGGGCATCCGCGGCGTCGAGGCCTTCAAGGCGACTTGCTTTCCAACGCAACTGGGGATGGGCCAGACCTGGGATCGTGGGCTCATTCGCCAGATGGGCGAGGTCACCGGCCGCGAGGCTTGGGCGCTGGGCTACGTCAATGTTTACACGCCCATCATGGATGTGATGCGCGATCCGCGCTGGGGCCGCTGCGAAGAGTCCTACGGCGAGGATCCATTTCTGGTTTCCGAGCTGGCCATCCAGATGGTCAAAGGCGTCCAGGCGCAGAACATCGTTTCCACCATGAAACATTATTGCATCTACGCCGACAACGAGGGCGCGCGTGAAGGGTTGGCTCGCGTGAATCCCCGCTGCGGCCCGCGCGAGGCGGAGATGCTCCACCTCTGGCCCTACGAGCGCGTCATCCGCGAAGCCAACCCGCTGGGTGTGATGAGTTCCTACAACGACTATGACGGCGTGCCGGTTCAGGGCAGCCATTTTTACCTGACCGACGTGCTGCGGACGCGCTTCGGCTTCAAGGGCTACGTGGTGAGCGACAGCGACGCGGTGGAATATCTCAACAGCAAGCATCACACGGCGGCGACCTACAAGGAAGCCGTGCGCCAATCCGTGATGGCTGGCCTGAATGTCCGTACCACGTTCAATCCGCCGGCGGTGTTTGTGAAGCCGCTGCGCGAACTGGTGAACGAAGGCGCGATTCCGTTGGCCGTGCTCGACGCCCGTGTCCGCGACGTGTTGCGCGTGAAAATGTGGGAGGGAATTTTCGACCAGCCGTATCGGCCGCTGACCAACGCCGACTCAGCGGTGTTGAATCCGGCAAACCTCGCCGTCGCCGCCCGGGCTTCACGCGAATGTCTCGTGCTGTTGAAGAACGAAAAAAACCTCCTGCCGCTCGACGCCGCGAAAATCAACACCATCGCCGTTTGTGGCCCGAACGCCGACGATCCGCATTACGCCTGCGGCCATTACGGTCCGCTCACCGCGCCGGTCGTGACCGTGCGCGCTGCGCTGGAACAGCGGTTCGGTCAGTCGAGGATTCTTTACACCAAAGGTTGCGATCATTTCGACGCCAGGTGGCCGGACACGGAAATCATGCGGGAGCCGCCGACCGCGGACGAATCGGCGGAGATCAATCTCGCGGTCGCAAACGCGGAGAAGGCCGACGTGGCCATCGTGGTGGTCGGCGACATCCCGCGCGGCATGCCGACGACCCGCGGCACCGTCGGGGAAAATTGTTCGCGCACCGGCCTCGATTTGACCGGACGGCAGGACGATTTGATCCGCGCCGTCGCTGCCACGGGCAAGCCGGTGATTGTGGTCAACATCAGCGGCCGCCCGGTGGCGCTGAACTGGGCGAACCGGCTTTGCCCCGCGATTTTGCAGGCGTTTTCGCCGGGCATGGCCGGTGGCCCGGCCATCGTCGAGACGCTGTTCGGCGATTATAATCCGGGCGGCAAGCTCACTTGCACCTTTCCGAAAACTGCCGGGCAGTTGGAAATGAATTTTCCCGCCAAACCCTCGGCCAACGTCGAGCCGACCGGCAAGACGCGCGTGAATGTCTCTGGCCTGCTCTGGCCCTTCGGCCACGGCTTGAGCTACACGACCTTCAAATACTCCGACCTGAACCTCGCGCCGGCGCAGCCGACCAACGGCGGCAGTGTGACGGTGTCTTTCAAAATCACAAACACGGGCCGCCGCGCGGGGGACGAAATTCCGCAGCTTTACGTCAACCAGGAAGTTAGTTCGGTGACGACGTGGGAGAAGCGGCTGTGCGGCTTTGACCGGATCCAGCTGGCGCCTGGCGAAACTAAAACCGTCACGCTGACGATCGCGGCTGAATGTCTGACGCTGTGGAACGAGGAAATGAAGCGCGTTATCGAGCCGGGCAAATTCAAGGTGATGGTGGGATCATCCTCGGAAAGCATCCGGTTAAAAGGCGGGTTTGAGATCGTTCCCTGACCTTCAAAATGACCCGCAAGCTTAAACCATGGTTTTCCGGTTGGAGGGCGGCCGCGGACTTGACCCTCGCGTCACCCGAACCGGCCGGACCGGTGCAGCAAGCGAAGGGTGTCGCCAATGTCTGATGCATTCGTCAGGAGTTGGCGGCGGACGGGACTGGCGCTGGGGTTGCTCTGGCTCGCCGCAACGGTAGGTCGCAGCGCGGCGGTATCGGACGCTTTTTATGCGCTCCCGCCCAATCCCGGCGAGCGGCTGCCGGCCACGGGTATTTATCCCCAGGGCCGCACGCTGGGGTTCATGGGTTACTCTGGCGACCCGGCGCGCGACCTGACCAACGGCTTCACGGTCGCCGGCCCGGTCTATGGCAACCAGCTTCCCTATCTCCTGCGCTGCGAGAGTAACGGCTGGCCGAGTGTGGCCCACATCGGATTGCCCATCACGTTTGCCGACAAAAACCCGGCGCGCTACCAGCTGGACGAGCCGTCGCTGCGCCGGGAAATCCTGCGCCAGATGCAGGCCTTCTCGACCTTCAGGCAGATTGCCTGGTGGGGCATCAGGCCGGAGGAATTGCGCCCGTGGCGGCGCGATGAGATGAACTATCTCCGCATCGTGTGCGAAGTCATCCGCCAGAACGATCCGCGTCACCGGCCGTTGTATCTCTATAATCCGAACCACCGCGATGCGGCCTCGCTCACGCCGGTGGCGCGGTATGTGGATGCCGTGGGCAAGGGCTGCTACGTCAACAGTGTCGGGCGCAAGCGCGACCGCGCCTGGGTGCGCTGGAGTGTCGAGCAGGAGACCGGAGCGATCCGTGCGGCCAGTCGCACTAACGCATTTCCGTTGCTGAACCCAGAACTGTGCGCCGATCCGGCGCCCGCGGAGGACCGCGAGATCCGGGGCTGGGTGCGGCATGATGTTTATCTAGGCCTGGCCAGTGGCGCGAAGGGTGTCGTCATCTGGTCGCTGTATCCGCGGCCGGCGGTTCATCGCACCTGGAAGCTGTGGTATGACGCCTACGCTGAATGTGCCCGGGAGTTGAACGGCCCGCGCGGGCTGAGCCGGGTTTTCCTGTTTGGCGAACGCCGCTCCGGCCTCAAGGTCAGCCTGGTGAAAGGCGATCGGAATGCGCAGGTCACGCTGGGCGGCGAAGCCGAACCGACGACGACCTCGGAGCAGGAACGCGCCGCGCGCAAAGTCCAATTGCCGGCGTGGACCTCGGCGGAATTTGCCTTTGGCGACAGCCGTTGGTTGTTCC
This sequence comes from uncultured Verrucomicrobia subdivision 3 bacterium, assembly GCA_903917705.1. Lineage (GTDB taxonomy): Bacteria > Verrucomicrobiota > Verrucomicrobiia > Limisphaerales > UBA11358 > UBA11358. Next base: position 20,030 of record CAIXBQ010000069.1, read on the forward strand.
TCATCAACTCTGCAAATTCGCCCGCGGGGTTTTCCATCAGCGGCTGGCCGCAGGGTTCGCGCGCGGAAGACGCCTTCAGCGGCCGGCCCATCCCGCTGGAGACCGGCGGCGTGCAGTCAATGAGCCTGCCCGCCTATGGCGTGGTGGGCATCCGCTTTCGGAATGGCCGTTGAGACCCGTTCAGGAGGTCCTTGCTTAACGGCGGATACTTTCATTGGTTACGAACCGGTCATCCGGTCTGCCAGATGAATTCTTACCGTGGCTAGAGAGGTGGCCGGGGTGATGCTTTCATCATTTTTGGGGATGGGCTGACGGTCATAATCATTCCACCAGGCCGCTCGTGCGGCCGGCGTCCAGTCCGCAGCGGCCGGTGTGGCCAGTAAATCTGCGCGCAGTTCACCGGCGGATTGCGGGCGCAAAGCCGGTTCCTTTTCCAGGCAGCCCAAAAGGATTTGTTCCATGCGGGGGCTGATGGGATTCGTGGTGCGCTGGCCCGGCGGCACCGGGACCGACGTCAATTGGTGCTGGTGAATTTCGGAAACGGTTTCCGCGTCAAAAATGTATTGGCCCGTCAGCAGGTAATAACCCAGTGCCCCCAGGGCGTAAAGGTCGCTGCGCGGATCGGTCTGCCCGGAGCGATTGATGGCTTCGGGCGGCGTAAACCAGGGGGTGCCTTCAATCACATCCTCGCCGGCCGGGCCCGGCGGCTCCGTCAGGTCGGCGCGGTATTCCCGCACGAGGCCGAAATCAAGCACCTTGATGCAGTCCGGCACGCCGCCGCGGCGGCAGAGAAAGACATTCCCCGGCTTGATGTCGCGGTGTACGAGCCCCAGCGCGTGCGCCTCGGCCAGCGAATCGCACACCTGCGTGAGAATATGAACGACCCGGCCTTCTGCCTGCGGACCAAACCGGGCGACCAAATCGTGCAGGTTAAGGCCGCGCAGAAATTCCATGGCGTAATAGAATATGCCATCGGGCGTGTGGCCGTAATCGTAAACCTGGATCGTGTTGGGATGCGTGAGCTGGCAGGTCAGGCAGACTTCGCGCTCGAAGCGTGCAATGGCGGCCGCATCGGCGCGGTCGGGTAAAAGCAGCTTGACGGCAGTTTCGCGGCGCAGGAGCGCGTGGTGGGCGCGATAGACCACCCCCATCCCGCCCTCGCCGATCTTCTCCTCCAGGGTGTATTGGCCGAGCCGCTTCAGCTTCAGTTCGGCCGCGGTCAAGCGCCGGCGCCAGGTAAGGTTGGAAACGAGGAATAACCCGGTCGCGCAAAGCAGCAAAAACAGGACGAGCACCCCGAAGATCCATTGCAACACGCGCAACGGGCGATAGGCCTCGTTCGCATCGATTTGCGTTGCCACGCCGAACCCGAATTGCGGGAGCCAGCGCGAGGCGCCCACCACGCTGACACCGCGATAGTCGCGCGCGGGTTCCACCTCCACCCGGTCGTCACCGTCCACCGCGCCGGCCACCAGGCTCATCAAGGGTCGAGCTGCCGGCTCATTGGCATCCAGCTGGAAACCTTTTGTCAGGTCACCGCCGGGATCATGTAGGCGAAAGTTCAGCGCGGAACTGGCGTTGGTCGGATCGAGCAATCCCAGCTGCTTGAGCTGATCATCAAAGCGGCTGCGGGAAATCATCAGCCCCGTCTGGTCAAACGCGTACGTTTCGCCGGATGCCCCCGATCGGGCCACCGAAAGGATCCGCGAAAATTCCTTGTCCGGATTGATGATCAAGGCGAGCGCCCCGATGATCTCGCGGGCCTGGCTGCGCACCGGCGCGGCCACCTGCATCAAGGTGACATCGCCGCGCCGGGGCCGTCCGAAATTCGCCGGCGGGGGGCGATTGATCCGGCGGAGGTCGTTCGTGCGTAACGGTCCGGAAGGGCGCTGTCTTAAAGCCCGTCTTTGCTCAAGCAATTCCGGCTTGAACGGGGTGATGATGACCGGCTGGCCGGAGGCGAACAGCTCGGCAAACTTGTTGGTGTGTGCATCGGAAACCAGCAGGGTCCCCACCCTTTGGGCATGCTGGGAATTCGCCACCACGAGATAATTTGTGTCCACCAGCTGGGCGACTTCATACCCCAGCCGGGCCAGCCGCGGTTTGAAATCATTGACGAACTGCTCCAGCTCCGGTGCCGGGCGGGAATCCCGCCCGGGGGTTGAAGGGGTCAGAATGATCTGGCTGGCGAGCGCCCGTACTTTTGAATCATCGGCCAGCGCCGTGGCCAGTCGGGTTTGATTGGACAACCAGATTTCCAAGGCCGTTACGTTGGCGTTCAGCGTCGCGGCCAGCTGCGCCTTCAATTCACCTTCGATGGTCGCGTGTAGCCGGTCATTGCCCCACCAGCCCAGTGCCGCCACCAGCCCGCCGATTGCCATCGGCAGAATCCAAATCAGTTGTTTCAATCGTCCAGTCATGAACATCCGGGGAGACGCTGGCAGGATTGCCCGGGTTTCGCCGATTCAAACCACGAAAGCAAAAGCATCAACCTGCCACCGCCCGTTTGATCCGGGTGGCCGGCAGCAAACCAATGTTCTGGCCAGCCAACTTTCTGATGGCGTCCAGATGCTTGTATGCCAGGTTTAGGCTCGTCCAGAGTCGTCCCGGCGTCAACTTGTTCCGGTGTGATCTTCTATGCATTACTTCTCCGGCCCGCCCAAATGCTCATAGGTCTGGCCGGACGGCTTGGGCTCAATCTTCACTGGAGACTTCGCATACACTTCAGCCAGCAGTGGGCGATATTTTGCCAGCAGCCGGATTGATGTTTGAACCGAATCGCCCGCTGCCGCTTCCGGCAGGTTGTGGCGCGAGTTGACCCACTGGATTTCCCAGTCGGCCAGCTTGGTATAAAAAGCATTCGCCCGGAATGACTCATGGCCATAAACCTGCGGCAACCCCTTCTCGGAGTAATCTTCGCCGCGAGCCAGGCAGCCCGCGAGATGGTCATAAAACATCCGCCAGCGCTCGCGATAATAGCCGTTGATCAGGCCGCCCCACTCGCGCCAGGAGTAATCGAATATTTTCGGCGTCTGCTCCGGCCCCCACAGCGTCACCAGCATCGCGGCATCCTTCTCCATCAGATTTTTCTCCGCGTCCGTGGTGCCATGGCGGCGCGCGTCGGCGATCCACTTGCCGAAATCATATTCATTACGAGTCGAGCAGAGCGCGTCCACATCCGACAGGAGGTCAAGGAATCGTTTGGATTCATTCGTAAAGGCCTTCACATCCTTTGCCTCAAAGGCCGCCGTCGCGCGCTTTTGCAGGACCTGGCCGAGATTCGACAAGACCTGCCGGCCCACGTCCACCGTGTCAAACCGGTAGCCGTCCGATTCCTGCAATTTGGCCGCATCCTGAAGCAACAGCTCCCATGCGGAGATCAGCAGCCGCGGGTCATAGGGAATGTTGAAGCCCGCATTCGGGCCGGATTTCTTGGCGTTCAACGCCGGCCGGGCCGCGATGATCGAGCTGCTTTCAACCCCGCTGGTGCCTTTGCGATACGGACCTTCCAGCAGTTTCTGCCACGCCAACCGGGCCGGTTCCGAGTCCGCGCCGTACCGCCGCCGGGCGTAGCCGGCGAGCCATTCTGTTACGTCCACGCCCGTATCGCGCCAGATCATGTCGAAGTATAGATTGTAGAATACCGGGTTCTGCGTGGTGGCTTCCATGAAGAGTCCCGTGCCGGCGGCCAGTGGACTTTTCTTCGTCGCCGCCGCGAAGGGGTTCGAGGCGATGTGGGCCAGGTCGCCGTGCAGATTGATGCGCCCGCCAAAATTGTGAAGCTGCCCCACGATGTAGGGGTAACCCCAGAAATTCGTGCGATTTCCGCCAAGGTCGAGGACGAGGAGGCGGTCTTTCGGCACGGCGGTCGCAATCGCTTCCCGAATGGACCACGCCTGCATCGCCCACAGCGCCTGAGGATCCACCTCCATCATGGAGGCAATGATCGTTTTGCCAACCTGATTGAGATATTCCTTGTCCTTTCGCGGCGGCTGGCTTTCGTGGAATGGATCGGCGGCATAGACATGGCTGGTGCCGAACAAGCGGATTTCCGTCTCCATGAAGGTGCGGCTGAGTTTCGCGAACAGCGGATCAAGGGGGTCCAATTGGTGGGATCCCGGGAACCCGCACCATGATGGCTGCTGCGCGATAGCGGCCTGCGGAAATTTCGTTTTCAATAATGCCGGCACATAACCGCTGAAACCCTGCTGGATTGGCGTCATGCCGAGTTCCCGCTCGCGATCCAAGATGCGCCGGCCCAAGGCGATGCGCTCGTCTATCCATGCCTTGGGCAGCGGCCCGCCATGGCCTTCGATGTTGGTCATCCATTGCCAGGCCTGAAAACATGGTCCCACCAGAAACGTCCGTGCCTCGGCATCTGTAAAACCGAACTTCAGCAGCGTCTCATACCACACGCCTTCCAGCCCGACCGGCGCGAGCGGCATGTTGATGCCGTTAAGCGCCATGAAATCAATCTCCCGCTCCCAGCGTTGCCAGTCCCACCCCGCCGCCGTATAGCTCAACGTGCAATAATTGAAATAAACCCGATGCGGATGGAGACAAACGACGCGCACCTTGGCCGGCACGGCGGGCAGTGTTTTTGGGGGCGCGAGCTGGTCGCCGCACCAGGAGACGTCGCACTGCGCGACGTTTTTCAGATACCAGTTCAGGGCCGAGGCAACCGACCCGGGGGTGTTTCCGCGCAACACCACTTTGCCGCCGACGCTTTCCATCTCAAAAACATCCTTGCCGTCGGCAGAGGGAATTATTTCCACGGTGAATCCATCGGCCTGATTGGGCAGGACGCGTTGGATCAGCGCCGTGGCCGGGGTCAGGTCGGCGGCGCGGCAGCACGCCACCCATCCCGATAACAGCAACAAGGTAAGGGTCAGGCGTAGGAGTTTCATATATGGGTGATTTTGGAAGGCTATGGAAATCATCGGTTCAGTTCGAGGGCAAAAATCATGGCGCTGGTCCATTTCATGGGACCTGCAATCAAATTTGCCTCGTCGCTCGAGCGGTGGTGATAATTTTTAACTGCGAACATTCTCAAGCCGTCCGGGAGTCCCTCGGTTCCCGTATCGCTAACGACCGGCCGTGACGAAACACAAATAAACCCTGATATTTACTGACCTGCCTGGACGCGATAGAAGCGCTGGGGGCAGTTGGTGATCTGGGAATCGGTGAGCTGGAAAACGCCGTTGGTATCCGCCGTGTTGGTCAGCACCGGTGTCCAGGCCGCGGGCGGCAGGTTGGTCGCCGTGAGCAGCACATAGTTCTGGCCGGCCCCGCCCGTGCCC
>CAIXBQ010000070.1 GCA_903917705.1 uncultured Verrucomicrobia subdivision 3 bacterium
AGTATGGCACTGAACATCAAACCGCTCGGCGACCGCATTCTGGTCGAATCGCTCGAAGAAAAAGAAACCAAGAAAGGTGGGATCATCATTCCTGACACCGCCAAGGAAAAACCGCAGGAAGGCATCGTCGTCGTGCTCGGCACGGGCAAGCTGGACGAAGACGGCAAACGCATCGCGTTTGAAGTGAAGAAGGGCGACCGCGTGCTCGTCTCCAAATACGGCGGCACGGAAATCAAGATTGACGGCAAGGAATACAAGATTTTCAACTCGGACGACTTGATCGCGATCCTTGAATAATTTTCAACCAACCACATTTAACCAAGAACTGACATAATATTATGGCAGCAAAACAATTGATATTCGACGAGCAGGCCCGGCAGGCGATTCTGCGCGGTGTTTCCAAGCTCACCAAGGCCGTTGTCGCGACGCTCGGACCGAAAGGCCGCAACGTCGTCATTGACAAAAAATTCGGTTCCCCGACGGTGACCAAGGACGGTGTCACGGTCGCGAAGGAAATCGAACTGGAAGACCCGTATGAAAACATGGGCGCCCAGATGGTCCGCGAAGTCGCGAGCAAGACCAGCGACATCGCCGGCGACGGCACCACGACGGCGACGGTTCTGGCTGAGGCGATTTATCGCGAAGGCTTGAAGTTCGTCACCGCCGGCGCGAACCCGATCGGCATCCAGCGCGGCATCAACAAGGCCGTGGAAGCCGCGGTCGGCCACCTCGACAAAATCTCCAAGAAGGTCAAGGACAAGGAAGAAATCAAGCAGGTCGCAACCGTTTCCGCCAACTGGGACACCACGATTGGCGACATCATCGCCGACGCGATGGACAAGGTCGGCAAGGACGGCACGATCACCGTTGAAGAAGCGAAGTCCATCGAGACGACGCTCGAAGTGGTCGAAGGCATGCAGTTCGACAAGGGCTATCTCTCGCCGTATTTCGTCACGAACGCCGAGACGATGGAAGCCAAGCTGGAAGATCCTTACATTCTGATTTTCGAAAAGAAGATCAGCAATTTGAAGGACATGCTGCCGCTGCTTGAAAAAGCCGCGCGCTCCGGCAAGCCGCTGCTCATCATCGCCGAAGAAGTCGAAGGCGAAGCGCTCGCGACCCTCGTCGTGAACAAGCTCCGTGGCACGCTCAACGTCGCCGCCGTGAAGTCCCCGGGCTTCGGCGACCGCCGCAAAGCCATGTTGGAAGACATCGCCGTGCTGACCGGCGGCAAGTTCATCACCGAAGACCTCGGCATCAAGCTCGAGACGGTGGAACTCGCCGACCTCGGCCGCGCGAAGCACGTGATCATTGACAAGGAAAACACCACGATCGTCGAAGGTGCCGGCAAGAACAGCGACATCCAGGGCCGCGTGAACCAGATCCGCCGCCAGATCGAGGAAACCACGAGCGATTACGACCGTGAAAAATTGCAGGAACGCCTGGCGAAGCTCGCCGGTGGCGTGGCCGTCGTGAACGTCGGCGCCGCGACCGAGAGCGAAATGAAGGAAAAGAAAATGCGCGTGGAAGACGCGTTGCACGCAACCCGCGCCGCCGTCGAAGAAGGCATCGTCGCGGGTGGTGGTGTGGCGCTCATCCGCTGCATCGCGGCCATCGAAGCCGTCAAAGGCTCCAATGAAGACGAAGCCATCGGCATCAGCATCGTCAAGCGCGCCGTTGAATCACCGCTCCGTTCGCTCGCCGCGAATGCCGGCGAAGAAGGCAGCGTCATCGTTGACAAGGTCAAGAAGGCCAAGGGCAACGAAGGCTACAACGTCGCCACGGGCAATTACGAAGACCTCGTGAAAGCCGGCATCGTTGACCCGAAGAAGGTCACGCGTAGCGCGCTCCAGAACGCGGCCAGCATCGCCGGTCTGTTGCTGACCACCGAATGCCTCATCACCGACATGCCGGAAAAAGACAAGCCGGCGCCCGGCGGCGGCGGTCACGGCGGCGGCATGGGCGACATGGGCGGCATGGGCGGATATTGATTCACTAAAAATTCGGAGGAACCGAAAACACAGCGCGGCTGGAAGAAATTCCAGCCGCGTTTTTTATTTGTAGAAGTCGAGGTGACGAGACGCAACCGATGGCAATCAGCCGTGGCTGTTGCTCATTTTGCAAAGATTGAAAAAGAAGGAACAATACCTTTGCGTTCCTGCCTCCACCGTTTGAAATCCACAACTGTCGGGTCAAGGAAAACGGAACCGTCACGAAGTTTTGTCGTGCCAGCAAGCGTTGTGTTGTAAGTTTCGGTGCGGCGGCTGCCTGTGGTTGCGTTGACCTTGCTGCCAACATAAGTCCAATCTGCTTCGGGTTGATTATGTCCGTTCAGCACGGCGAACATGAGATGAATGAAACGAACATTTCCTGTTTGCGGTTCGATTTGAAAACACGCAATGAGATGCCAGCCCGAGTGACCGTTGTGGCTTTCGCCTCCCTTGCCAATTTGAATTGTGGACTTCACTTCCAAGCCGGCAGACTTGCCACCTTTTTTTACCGCTGGATTGATGAGGTCAGGATAGGCTTGGTCTGAATTGTGTTTGTAGGGCGAGTGGTCATTCAGTGCATCACAGAAAACATTTGAGACAAGTCCGCTGAAATTATTGCCTTGAATGTATTCCGGCAGCGGCTTCGCTCCGCTGACAAGCAAATTGGCATTGATGCGGGCCACGATGCTTTGCGTAGCGTTCATCGCCGCTTCCAAATGGGAGATTTTCATGTCCGGTGGCAACGGAACTTGCGGACGAAAATAATCGCGGTTGACCGTAATTCCCGGCGTGGTTGCTTGTGGAGCAAATGCGCCCGCGATAAATTGCGGCAACGGAAAGTCCAGCGCGCGAGCCAGAGACTCAAGAATATCAATCGTGAAATTCTCACGACCGTTTTCCATGCCTGAAAGATGCTGGTAAGTAATGCCCGTTTTGGTGGCCAATTGCTCTTGGGTGAGCTGATTTTGTTCGCGAAGTTTGCGAATAAATCGCCCGATAGTCACTTTGGTATCCATTTCGCCCATAGTTGATACACGTTTTGCGCTTGATTGTCTTTCGCCTATAGTTGAACTTGTTTGCAAATAAGAAATGTATCGGATTCACCATGCAGATTGCTTCGGCTGGCTGCGCGAGTGCGAGCCTCGTTCGCTTCATGCCGTCTGCACTGATCCGCCCTACGGCATTTTGGAATTTACAGGGAAAGAGGTTGCCAAACTTCGAGCAGGGCGCGGCGGCGTGTGGCGATTGCCACCGACCATCGGCGGCAGCCAGCGCGATCCATTGCCTCGCTTCACGGTTTTAACCGACGCGCAAAAGCTGGAGCTTCGGCGTTTCTTCCTTGAATGGGGCAAAGCTTTGTGTCCTGCGCTCGTGCCGGGTGCTCATGTGTGTGTGGCGGGGCATCCGATTTTGCAACACCTCGTCCAAAGCGCGATGACCGAAGCGGGCTACGAAGTGCGGACGGCGATCATGCGGCTTTACTTCAGTTTTCGCGGTGGGGACAGGCCGAAAAATGCCGAGCGGGAATTTCCTGAAGTTTGCGTGACGCCAAAGGGCGCTTACGAACCGTGGATGCTTTTTCGGAAACCCATCGAAGAAAAAACGGTGGCCGAAAATCTACGCAAATGGAAAACCGGCGGATTGCGCCGGCTTTCGGTTGACAAGCCGTTGCCGGATTCAATTCCCAGCGGGCGCACACCCGACCGCGAGGAAGCCATCTCCAATCATCCATGCCTCAAGCCGCAACATTTCATGCGCGTCCTGGTTCGCACGCTGCTTCCGCTTGGTGCAGGGACGCTGCTTGATCCTTTCATGGGTTCTGGTTCGACCATTGCTGCCGCTGAAGCCGTCGGCTACGATTCCGTTGGGATCGAGATAGACGAAGAGTATTTCAAGCTGGCCGGGCATTCTATTCCACGACTGGCAGCGTTGTATCCCGATTTCACGGGTCAAGAACTTCAAATGAACGGAGAACACGGCTCAATTAAACGCGCGGATGAGCAACAGTTGTCAATGGTTCTTGCAGAAAAGAAAGTAAATTATCGAATCAAGCCTTCCTCTAAAGTTCGTAAACCGATTCCTCGTCCCGGTGACGCACGTTACGAATATCTCCGCAAGAAGCACGGTTGATTTCCGCCTTCTCATTAACTTGACCCGCGCGGCGAATTAGCGGATTATAGAGTTGCCGAAAATTTTGGATGGGGGCGCACTGGTTTCGACCAGGTGAACACGCCAGAGGCGGCATGCCGAGGAAGATGCGTTGGCCTCGTTAATCATTCGCATCAAAACTAAAAAGCTAACGAAGAACTAGCCCTCGCGGCCTAAGCGCCACGACGTTCGTCATTGGACACCTGCTACGGTGAATGAACGCAACAGCAGGCATGGTTGACAGCGGAGACCGCGCGTTGTCAGCCGAGATCTTTTCATGCGGACTAGGCAGTGCGACTCGAGCCCAGGCGCCATCGCATAGCAGAAAAAATTACCTGGGATAAGCATGTAGTCGCGGCTGGTAGGTCTGCTTGGGACGTGGGTTCAATTCCCACCGCCTCCACCATTTTTTTAGGATTTCCAAATTGCCTGCAGACGGAACATCACGGGCATGAAAGAGGCAGCCCGTCCAGATTCCCCGGCGTGACCCGAAAACGGGCGCCCGGCTTTTCAAAATCCAGCCCGACGGGAAACACAATGCTCAAGGAATCTGTATCCGGTAATAGCCGGCGGAAGAATTCAGGTTCGTCGCCGTAAAGCGGATTTGCCCATTGGTCCCGACAAGGTTGGTCTGCACCGGCGACCAGATAATCGGCGGCGTGAGATTCGTGGCGCGCTGAATGATGTAAACCGAGCTGACGGCACCGCCATCCGCCGCGAGCATCAGGCTGCCGGGGGCATTGGAGAGCACCAGCGCGGGCAACGGAGCAACCATCAATGGCGCGACACTGCTGGTGACGCTGCCGCCGAGGTTGGTGACGATGACCGAGTAATTGCCAGCGTGATTCGTTCCGGCGGGGGTGAAATTCAACGCGTTAGCCCGGGCGCCGGAGATGACACCCCCATCAGCAAAGGGCACACCACCTTTTAGCCATTGGTAATTGAGGGTTCCATCGCCGGTGGCAGTGACGCTGAAACCGGCGTTTTTACCAATAAAAACATTGGTCCCCACCGGCGGCACGGTGATGACCGGGGCAGCCACACCTGTGTTGACAGGGGCAAGACTGCCCAGAACTTGAAGGTCATTGCCGGTGAGGTTGTTGACATACCAAGTACCGGTGCCGGTGCCGCCCCAAAGCACAATGCGGAAAGTGACGCCGGTTCCCGCCGGCACGTTTTGCAATGCCGCAATGCCGGACAGGTCAATAGCTGTCTCCGGATTGCCAGTGGAGGTCGTGACCGTTCCCCAAGTGATGGCCGAGCCGATGTCCGTGAACGCACCCGATCCCACTTGATACTGCCAGATGCCCGTGGAGGAACCCGTGCCGCTGCGCCGAATGTTGTAGGCCGGAAGGTTGGTGAAGGAAACCGTGTAGCCGGAGTTGGCCGTGACACTGAAGGTGACAAAGCTATTACCCGTGACGGCAGCCGCTTCATTGGCGTAAACAAAACCAGTGCCGCCCCAGGCATTGGCACCGGCACTGCCGGCGGTGCCCACACCCGCGCCGCGCGTCAGGCCCACCACGGTGGTGTTCGGCGCATTGGTCGTGGCGGCAAACGGCGAGGGGCCGTAGCCGGACAAGCCGGTCGTTTCCCAACCGGCCAGCACGCCGCCGTAGCTGCCGCCGCCGCTGCCGCCAATCGTGGTGAAGCTTTGATCCGCGCCCTGGGTGAGGCCGCCGGCATTCGTCGCATCCAGCCGGAAGTGATAGGTCCGGCCGGCCGTGAGGCCGCTGAGGTTGGTGCTGACAACGATGGTGTTGCTGCCCGTAAAAACTCCGGGGAGTGCCACAATGGTTCCATAACTGGTCGTCAGGCCGTACTCAAACTGTGCAGTGGCGGACGGTCCGTTGGGATTCAGGCTGCCATTCAACGTGGCGGTGTTGGTGGACACGCTGCCGGCGGGGGAAGTCGTGACGACGGGCGGCTGGTTGCTGACGACGGTGGCAGGATTGATGGTCGTCGGGTCAGTCGCGGTGTTGTTGGCTGCATTGGCATCGCCGCCGCCGGAAACGGTGGCCGTGTTCGTGACACTGGCGGCGGCATTGGCCGCCACGCTCACAGTCACGATGATGGGTGAGTAACTCGCCGCCGCCGCGAGCGCATCCGTACGGGTGCAGGTCAGTTTGCCGAGGTTGGCGCTCCAGCCAGTGCCGCCAATGGCGGTGGCCGTCAGTCCGGCAGGCAAGGCATCCACGACGGTCACGGTGCCGGTGCTGGCGAGCGAGCCGGGGTTGGCGACCGTGATGGTGTAGGTATCGCCGGGGTCGCCCTGCGTGAAATTGCCGGTGTGCGTCAGGCTGATGGCGAGATCTGCCGCGGCCACACCGCCAACAGAAGAGTTGCGCGGATTGGGGGTGCCGGTGGAAAAGTCGGCGGTATTGTCACCGGCATCAGTGGCCCCGGCACCGGCGCGAAAATCGGCCGTCGTGACGGAAATCGCCGGCGCCGGCCCGGAACCTTCATAGGCATCCGCATTGCCATAACCCACAAAATCCTCAAGCCCCGGCGCGCCGACAGGCGAAGACGTGCCCGAAGCGATGGTGGTTTGGGTGCTCAGCAGGGCGACCTTGCCTTTGCTGGAACTCAAATCGATTGTGCTCACCACATCCGCCGCCGGCAAGGTCGAACCATTGCCGCCACCGGAATGAGCCTGGATGAGGTAGTAATGACCGGACGGCACGGTTCCGCTTAAATTCGCCTTCGACCAGCTCGTGCCGGTGGCGCTGGCGTATTGGACCGACCAACCACTCAAATCAACCGCGCTACCACTCCGATTGTACAACTCAATATAGTCGTTCTGATAAGTTGCGCCGGAATTGCCGCCACCGCCATAAACCTGACTGATGCCCACCGCGCTGACCGGATTGGTGGCCATGGTGAAAGCCATGGCGCTGACACCCACTCCATAGCTATTGGTAACCGAGAGCGGACCGTCCGTGGCACCAGCCGGGACCGTCGCCGTGATTTGCGAAATCGAATCCACCGTGAAGGCGGCGTTGACCCCGTTAAAACCCACGCCGGACACCGCCACAAAATTCGTGCCCGTGAGCGTGACGGAAGAATTGACCAGCCCGCTCGCCGGCGTGAATGAAGCCACCACCGGCGCGCCATTGCCGGCCAAAACCGTGAAGCGGTTCGCGCTGATGGCCGAGCCATTCACCGTGGTGACACTCAACGGACCGGAGCCCGCCCCAGCCGGAACGGCGGCAGTGATTTGAGCCGGCGAGTCATTCGTAAAGCTTGCGCTGACACCGTTGAAGGCCACTGAAGTGACATTAGTAAACAGCAGGCCGGTGATGACAATGGGGTCGTCGGTCACACCATAACCCGGTGAAAAACCGGTTATGGCCGGGGCCAGCGTCACCGCCAGCCGGGCCACCGCACTGGTCGCACTGCCGAAGGAATTGGTGACGATGACAAAATAGTTTCCGGCGCTGGTCGCAACGATATTGGAGAGAACGAGCGAGGGGTTGGTCGCGCCGCTGATGACATTGGTGAAATACCATTGGTAAGCCAGCGGCGGACTGCCGCCGGCAACCACCGTGAAGGTGGCGGTGGCCCCCAGGCTGTTGGTCTGGCTTTGCGGGGAAGAGGTGATTGCAGGCGGGGTGCTGGCCAACGGCGCGAGCGCATTGATCAGATTCAGGCCTTTGGGCGTGCCCAGACCCGTGGCCAGATCATAACCCGCCACCGCGACGAATTTTCCGGAACTGCCCGACCACGAATTGTCTCCCGTCGTCGTGTCGTGAAAACAATTGGTGTAATCAGCGGTGTGCGACAAGGCATAAACCGCCGGGTTGATAAAGCCGACCGGCGGGCTGCCATTGGCCACCGCCTGCTGGTTCACCAGAGCCATAAAACCAGCCCACAACGGCGCAGCGCAGCTGGTGCCGCCGGTGGAGCCGGCGCTGCCGTTGTCGTAGGTGGAATAAACGTTGTTGGCCGTGAGGGCGACATCGGGAATATTGCGCTTGTTGGTGGAGCCGCCATTTGCCGTCATGCTCGTAGCAGCCTGCCATGAGGGAATTGAATAGTAAGTACTGATGCCGCCGCTGCTGCCCCAGTTGCCGCCGTTGGCATTCACGGTGCGATCATTCCAAACGGTTTCCGAGGCAAAGGACGCGCCGCTTCCATTCATCGTCAGCGTCGTACCACCGACCTGCGTGATGTAAGGGCAACTCGACGGCGCGTTCACCTGATTGGTGTTATCCACGTCATTATTGGAACCGGCCACGAAAGCATCGGTGTCGCCCGAGGCGTTGAAGAACGACTGTCCGGCGGCGGCAATCAGTTTAAAAATGTTGTCCGTCGTCGCGCTAGGTCCGCTGTCCCAACCCCAAGAGCAACTCAATTGTTTGATCGAGTTGCTGAAAGTCAGCATGGAGTTCAATACATCATTTTGCAAACCGCTGGGCCCGGCTTCAAAAACCACGATTTTGGAAAGACCCGGCGCCATCGCCATGGACATTTCGATGTCCAGCGCCACTTCGCCGTTCCCGCTATTGGCGCCGGTGGTCGGCACGCCATTGTAGCCATCGAGCAAAACCGTCTGGATGACGATGTTGGTCCGCCCGCCGCCGGCCGCCTTCGCGTACGAGGTGATGTCGCTGGCGTAAAATCCATCGAATTGCACCAGACCGACCATCTGGCCCGAGCCCGTGTTGGTGGTGCCCGCCGCATAGGCATTGCGGAAGTCATTGCCGAAAATATCGCCGGAGCTGTCAGGTGCCGTTCCTGATCTGGGCGCAAGATTCGCCGCGGGCCCTTTCCTAAAGTGAGGGCGCGGGCGCGCAAAATCGCTCAAGCCCTGAATGTCCGACACCGGCAGCGCCGCGTCCACGGTCGGCTCGACGTCCGGCGCAAAGAACTCCCGCGCCTCGGTGGGATGATGATACTTGTTTAGCTGGAGATGAAATGCGCGCTCCACGTCCGCCGCCCGGCCGAGCACGTCGAGGAGCAGCCGGTTGGGATGCTCGACGGTGATCTGGAAGCCGTTCGTGCGCGCAAAATCCTTCACCGCCAGGTAGTCGGATTCCGCAGGGCCAAACCGCGCGGTCAATTCATCCGGCGTGAGGTAATGATGATAGTTTGAGCTGGCCGGGTCATAGACTTCGGCCAAAAATTGTTCCAGCCCCGCCGGGTCGCGCAACGGCACACCGATGGCGAGCCGGATTTCATTTGTGGCCGGCAAGCGGCCCAGGGCCGTCAAATGCCGCACCGACTCCGGCACATGGCCGCGCAATATCTTTGCGCCCATCATCGGTACGGGAGTCGAAACTGGCCCCTGCGCATTGACCACCATCGCTGTAAAGACAGCCATGGCCATTGAAACCAACATTTTGTTTAACATCTATTTAATCCATTTTAGTGCTGCCTCTCAGGGTTGAGAATGGGGATGCCGGTTTGGGCGAGCACATGGCAGTTGTTCGTTGCGGCAAGCCACGGCGCGGGAGTTCCAGCTGGGGTACAAATGCACTACAGGAAACAGGCTTGCTTCCCGAAAAACGCCGGAGATTCCCCCTGAAGACAAGGCAGTGTCGGTGGCCGGCCACGCCACGTGACTGAGCGCAATTTTTGATTCACCATCCATCATACCGGTTTTTTCCACTTCTGATTCTGGCGCCAGTAATATTAGCAGTACCGCAAATAAGTCAACAGTTACATTAACCTAATGTCCGCAATTGAAGTGGTGGTCAAAGGGTGAAAGTGTGAATAAAATTGGGGGTGATGAGCACATTTGCATCGCTGGTATCGGTTCACCTTGCGGGTGAAGGCAAAGACGAGATTTCTTTGGACACGTTGCCG
>CAIXBQ010000071.1 GCA_903917705.1 uncultured Verrucomicrobia subdivision 3 bacterium
AGACCATGAACCAGACCTTTACCGTGACCGGAATGACCTGCGGACATTGCGAGAAAGCGGTTACCCGTGCCATTCTTCAGGCCGACCCGCAAGCGCAAGTACAGATCGACCGTGCCCAGAATCTGGTGCAAATCGCATCCGAGCAACCGCGCGAAGCCCTCGCCCACGCGATTGCCGAAGAGGGTTACGCGGTAGCCGCCTGACCGCGCATGTTCAGTCCAAGAACCAGATGATCAGCGCCATGAACGCACCCACCTCCTCCGCATTGCGCCAGGTCGAGCGCCTGGTTACCGGTCAACCCACCAGCGATGGTGCCGGCGTCAAACTCACCCGCGTGCTGACACAGGACCTGCAAAAGCGACTGGACCCGTTTCTGATGCTGGACAACTTTGCCAGTGACAACCCGGACGACTACGGTGCGGGTTTTCCCAACCACCCACACCGCGGCTTTGAGACCGTGACCTACATGATTGCCGGGCGCATGCGCCACAAAGACAGCGGCGGCCACGAAGGCCTGTTGCAAAACGGCGGCGTGCAGTGGATGACGGCGGGTTTTGGCCTGGTGCACAGCGAAATGCCGGAGCAGGAAGCAGGCGTGATGGAAGGCTTTCAACTCTGGCTCAATCTGCCAGGCAAGGACAAGCTGTGCAAGCCGTGGTACCGCGACATTCAAAGCGAAAACATCCCCGAAGTCACCACGCCGGTGGGCGAGGGTGACGACCCGCGCGGGGGTGTGTTGGTGCGCGTCATCTCCGGAGCCAGTCACGGCGTCGAAGGTGCCATGCACCGAACTGCTGCCGACTACCCTACCGACCCGCTGTATCTGGACCTGCAATTCCCATCCGGAGGTGCAAGCATCACGCAACCGGTGCCTGAAGAACACAACGCATTCATCTACGTCTACCGCGGCACGGTCCATGTGGTCGACGCCGACGGCAAAGCCACGCCGGTGCCGCGCAACCGCATGGCCATCCTGAAAAATGCGGGTGATGCCGTTATGCTGCAATCCGAAAGTTCGGAGGAGCCCGCCCGCGCACTACTGATTGCCGGCAAACCTTTGCGCGAGCCAATTGCACAGTACGGCCCTTTTGTCATGAACACCCGTGATGAATTGATGACAGCCGTGGAGGATTTCCAGGCGGGACGCATGGGGTGAATGTGGCCCCCACGCTTGTCACTGCGTGTACTGCGCGGCCCCCCAAGGGGGCGCATTTAGCCTTGGGGCGGCCCGGCGCGGGTTTGCCCGAAAGTTGTAAGACCTTGTTAACCGGGTCATCTTCTGACTTGGGAGGCCGTTGAACTCTCAGAAACCGCCACATCTGGCGGTACCGGGCGAAAGCCCCCAAGATACTATGTTCACCACTGCACGCACTAACAAGGTTCTGCGTACCGCCGCCACCCTGGCTTTGGCATGGGCAGGCCTGGCCGGATCCGTCGCACATGCCGACAACCTCAATCCTATTCTCGGTGGCGGCTTGGGCGCCATGGCTGGCGCATTGATCGGCCAGTCTATGGGTGGCCGTGACGGCGCCATGATCGGTGCGGCTGTAGGTGGAGTTGCCGGAGTCAGCATGGCCAGCAACGGCGACCACCGCCGCAACGAACCGGTTCGTACCGTAGTCTATGAACAACCGTACCGCCAGGCACCCGCTTACGGCTACCGCGAAGTGGAGCGGGTCAACTATTACCCGGTGCACGACTACGGTCACCGCGGCTGGGGTGGGCATGAGCGTGGTTGGGAGCGCCGTGATGAATACCGCCGCGACTGGGATAACCGCGGTGGCGACCACCGCGGCTGGGACCGCCGCGACTAATAAGTTCGGCCGCTAAACCGCAGGTATGGGCAGCACTTCGCCGCCCAAAGCCTCTAGCAGGTCCGGAATCATCTTCTGCAACTCGCCGGTGGCAATCGCCACATCGG
>CAIXBQ010000072.1 GCA_903917705.1 uncultured Verrucomicrobia subdivision 3 bacterium
CTCAACGGCCTCCGCTGGCTGGGCCTCGACTGGGACGAAGGCCCGCTCACCGGCGACGCCACCGGCCCGAGCAAGGGCGATTGCGGACCGTATTTCCAGAGCCAGCGCAAGGCCAACTACCAGCGCCGCATCGAAGCCCTGTTGTCCCACGGCCTCGCCTACGAACACGAAGGTGCCATCAAGTTCAAGATGCAGCGCGAACCCATCACCATCCACGACCTCGTCATCGGCGACGTCGTGCGCCCCCTCACCGACCGCGAGGAGATCGACCCCGACTTCGTCATCCAGCGCTCCGACGGGCAGCCCGTATTTCACCTCGTCAATGTCATTGACGACATCGAGATGAACATCACCCATGTCATCCGCGGCGAAGATCATGTCAGCAACACCGCCAAGCACATCGCCCTCTTCAACGCCTTTGGCGTCAAGCCCCCGCATTACGCCCACATCCCGCTCATCCTCAACAGCGACGGCTCCAAGATGAGCAAGCGCGACCAGGGCGCCTCCCTCATCAGCTATCTCGACAACGGCTTTCTCTCCGAAGCCGTCGTCAACTACCTCTGCCTCCTCGGCTGGTCCCCCAAGGAAAACCGAGAGAAGATGACCCTGGCGGAAATCATCGAACGCTTTGACCTCCCGCAGATCCTCCGGCACAACGCCCGGTTCGATTACGAGAAGCTCACCTGGCTCCAGGGCGAATACGCCCGCGAACTCGCCCCCGACCGCTTTTACGAACTCGCCGTCCACACCTTCGCCAAGGCCGGCGTGGACACCAACCAGTTTCCGCTCGGCTACGTCAAAGCCGCCCTCGACACCTGCAAAGGCAAATTCAAGACCTTCAGCGAGCTCCCCGCCTACGCCGGCTTTTATTTCACCGACACCATTGCCTACGACGCCGAGGCCGCCCAGAAAGATTTTGTGCCCGAGAACAAACCCCGTTTGGAAAAACTCCGGGATGCCTTCACCCACGCCCCCGCGTTCAACGCCGAGAGCCTCGAAGCCGCCCTCAAGGAAACCGCCAAGACCCTTGGCGTGAAAGCCGGCGTCCTCGTGCATCCCTGCCGCCTCGCCGTCACCGGCAAGACCTCCGGCCCCAGCCTTTATCATCTGCTCCAAGTCCTCGGCAAAGAACGCGTCCTCGCCCGGATTGAAAAGGCGCTCGCGGGATTTGGTGGGTAAGTTTTTCCTCTATGGCACAATCAGGCCGACCGAGACAACATTCACCGACAGCTGATGTAATCAGGCAGGCGATTTTGTATTCAACATCAGAGGAGGCCATGGCTTTAATCCGCGAGAGCGACGTCGATATTCTCGATGGAGAGGCCCGGACGCCACTCATTCACGCTGCTCGTTATGGCAAAATGGAAATTGTCTCCTATGTGTTATCTGCGAGGGCAAATATCAATCATCAAGATCGGAACGGATCGAGCGCACTTCACTTCGCTGTGCAAGAAAGGCATCTGAAAATTGTCGAGTATCTGCTCGCACAAGGGGCAGCAGTTGACGCAAAAGAAGAACATGGGAATACGCCTTTGTAGCGAGCAGTGTTCGATGCAAGAGGAACATACGATTTGGTTCGCTTGCTCGTCTCATACAAAGCAGACCCAAGCTCCAAAAATAATTCAGGCAATTCTCCATTGGACTTCGCAACGCAGATTGAAGACAAAACGCTCATCGCAATCTTGAAGAATTGATATTTGGCGGAAGCTCCCGCTCTTTTACGTGATGCGGCGCCGTGCCTCCGCCTCCATCCCCGCCGCACAATTAGTTTTAACGCTCGCCCTCATCCCGGCTTTCTTGCCCCGCCTTCGCCCCCCTTCGCGCCCATCGCGCGACATCCATTCACCCCCCCATCGGCCCAAAGTGTCCCAATACGGGACAATATCAGACCTAGGGCCCCTGTTCGGCCAGCCAGTGCGGGCATATTTTCGCCAGTGCGAGGGGTTTTTTGCCAGTGCGGGGGGGGAAAACTGCCAGTGCGGACATATTTTTGCCAGTGCGGGTGGATTTCGCCGCCGTCCCGGCCGCAACCGGATTCATAGCCGGTTATCGGCTGGCGTCAGACTTCCGCATCGCCTGCAAGAGCCGTTTCAGCCGCACCGCCTCGGTTTTTTGCGCCGGTGACACGCCCGGCCCGGCGAGCATCGCCTTGATCAGGGCTTCCGGGTCGCCCACCAGTTCCCCGCAGCGAAAGTCATGGCGGATCAGCCAGGCGCGCACCTGCAGAGCATTGAGCTCCCAGCGGTTGGTCGTGACGGGGAAGCGGGCCTGAAAGGATTGCACACAGGCGTCGAACCGCTTGAAAATCGTCCCGCCAATCAGCGGCGCATCCATGCCGATCAGCGCATTCGTGCCGCGCTCAAACAAGCTGCGCGTCATGCCAAGCAGCTCCGCCTCGGTCAGCGCGGGGCTGGGCTGAAACCCCGGCGCCTGCGTGAGCGGCGCCGGCGCGGCATAGCCGGCGGGTGGCTGCGTAAGACGGATCATTTCCTCGGCGGCCACGCAGTAGCGCATCACCCCGTAGGAAAACGCGCCGCCGTTGTGATTCGTCGATTCGCCATCGTCGAGGGATTTGATGCTTTGCACCTGGGCCAGCACATTGCCGGCCTCATCCACAATGGGCCCGCCGCTGGCCCCCGGCGAAAATTCGGCGGTCACATTCAGGTAAAGCAGCGGCCGGGTCCGGGGCGTCGGTTCGCCGTCCGGCTCGAACATGACCAGGGTGTCGCGGCTGCGCATCACCCGCGCCACCATGCCGTCGGTGAACATAAAATGGTTGCCGTCCGGATGGCCCAGGCAATAGATCCGCTCGCCGGTCCGGGCGCCGGGGCGCAAAGCCAGCGGAGTCAGCCCGTCCGCATAGATCTTCAGCAAACAGGTGTCGGCTTCCACATCCGCCGCGAGCACTTCGCGGACGGGAAACACATGGCCCGAGTGATCGGCGGCGATGAGATAAACCGGCTCGCCGGGCGATTCCTCCTCGCCATTGCCCACGACATGGCCGGAGGTGCAGAGGACGCCGTTGGAAGCCACCACAAAGCCGACGCCAGCGTTGAACTGCCAGTTCGCGCAGTCTTCGCAATAATAAAACAACCCCACGGCGAAGGTGCTTCGGAGCAACCGCTCGTAAAGGTCGGCCGGGGAATACTTCGCATCAGCGACGGGGGCCAGGGGGACGGCCGCGAACTGGCGGTTGAACTGGCATTGCAGATTGGTCATCGGCACCAGTTTTCCCGCCTCCTTCAATTTCAAGGCTTCGGCGCACACCTGCTTGAGGAATGCGTCGTCATCCACGACAAAGCGCGTCATCCCCGCCCGGGCGGGGACGACGGCAAACCACAGCCCCAGCGCGAGGACCAGGACACGGGACCAGCCAACAGATTTGATCAACATCATAAAGGAGCGCACCTCGTTCTTAAGACGGACAGGCTTTGCCCGTCTCGCCCTTGTGATATTGCACTTCGACCGTCCTGGTCAATCCCGATTTGCCTAAAATCACATTCCGACTTTGTCTTTAGCCTTAACCATTATTCCCTGCGAACGACATTCCCAAAGCGCATAAACCCAACCGCACACAAATATGGGATAACATCCGATTGCGAATGATTACAACTGAATGCTGCAGAATGACAATGGGAAGAAGCGGGATAAAAGGCTTTCGTCGAAGAGTCGAATAAAAATGCCGTGGAATCAACCTCCAGCGCCGTTTTCATTCCAGAAAAAACCACCCATCCGCAAATTACTGGCCGTGATGCCCAGTCGCACAATCGCTAGCTGGCACCATGATTCATACCCATTCCGTGTCCGGTCCGCATCGTTTCGCCGACACGGCACGACCACGGGCGTTTTGCTTCCGCCTTTGCCCGCCACCAAACCGATAACCGCTCAGGCGGTTGCCGTGGTACCGTGGCTCTGGTGCTGCCGAACCAGATCGAGTTCAGCCAGCGCCTTGCAGATAGGACAATTGGTGGTGAGCAGAAGACAATGGGCGCGATGCTCCTCGTCAGCCGCGTCCGCCACGGCGCAAAGGGCGTCATACTCGTCTTCCAGCCAAACGGGCGTCACCACGTCGTTGCCCATGTCGTCCGTGACATGCGCAATATGTTCTTCGGTTTTCATCGATGGCAGAATAAACCTTTTTTTCAACAGTATCAATAGTGATTCTTGATGTGGTGATATTGATTTTTACTAATTCTATTTGAGCCGAATGCTAATATAATCGGCGGACCGCGTTTTCAGGCAGGAAATCCGGCCCGTTGGGGCAACCGGAATCATCCCGTCGGGGTTTCATTTCGCCGTGGCGGGCGGCGTTCAGGTGTGGCTAAATTCACCGCGTGAAACTGTTTTACACCGGACCGGTGGTGAACACCGAGATGCTCGTCATGATGCTGGAGAAGCACGGCATCGCCGCCACGCAGGCGTTCGCCGATCCAGCCGCGCCCGACGATGGTGATTTGAACCGCCCCGCCCAGGTCCTTGTGCCGGAGGCCGATTACGACCGCGCCTACCAGTTATTCTATGCCGAGCGCGAGGATGAACTATGATTCCCCGACCCGATTTCAGGGATTAACGCGGAGAATCCCCATCCGGAACTTTGCTGGTGCGTATCGGCACGTTCACAGTCGCGCTGATTGTTCCATGGATTATCGCTGGTCGCGCGTGAGGTTCACGCGGAAAAGAGTGGCATCCACGCTGTTTCAGAAATGACGGCGGCGTTTTCCTTGAAAATAGCGACGGCACGGCGACTGCTTGAATCCACCCGCCTATGAAAAATCCGCCTGCGCCTCGCGGGATGGGAGCCTTCACGCTAGGGCGTGTTAACACTAAAGCGTAAGGCTTCAATAATGAGCGCGAAGACAATGAAGCCGATAAAGAGAACGTCCAATTTGTCGAACCGCGAGAAGACCCGCCGGTAAGCCTTGAGC
>CAIXBQ010000073.1 GCA_903917705.1 uncultured Verrucomicrobia subdivision 3 bacterium
AGTCCTCTGCCCGCCGGACGCGCCGTGTTTGCCCAAAGCGGTTGCAAGGCCATAATGGGTATAAAAATATGCTGGACAAGGATTTCAGTCCAGCTTACACTAAATCCATGCAACAGGATAGGCTGCAAACCGAGTCATCGATTATCTGTTAGGCTGCTATCCACACCATGACACAACACGAGTTCATTCATCGTCGAGATTCTTACAAGAATCGCACCGCGATTGTGGCGTTGCTGGCGATTCTAGCCATTCCATTCAGCATCGCTTTTGCATTTCGTTATTCCAGCGGCGTGTCGTTGGTTTTTATATTTATTGCGTGCGTTGTGGTTCCATTAGTTTGTTACGGACTTTTTGCACGCTATCTGGCAAGACAGATGGGCTTGGTTTGCCCCAAGTGCGGTCGCAGGATTTTATCATCCGAAAGATGCCGGCATTGTGGAGGAGATTTGTGATGACGCAGCAGCCTAATCTCCAAAGGATGGAATTGGCCGGAGCGCAGCGGAGCGCCGATTCCATCCGGTGTTGAACCAGCCCGTCGAAGTTACTGAAGTCGTCGCTCCTGCCGATTGCTTTTGCCATCGTTCCCTGACTTGGTTGCGCCCACTTATCCTGCCCACCCGTGTCCTGACGCCGGCGCCACCTGCCAGCCCTTGTCTGGGAACTTATGCACGCCGTTTTGCGGCCCGGCATGGGGGCCAAGTCCCGCTTTTTCCCATCGGCGACCAGACCCCACCGGCAGCGCGAGGTGATCGCACTGGGTCGGCCCGTTAAACTGTCACCTCCACCCGCAGCCCGTCGGGGCGCGCGGCAGCGTGCCGAGCCGGAACATGGGCTGCCTGCAGCAGGGACAAGTCGGCGGTGGCAGCGGCGCGGGCGGCACGAGCACCGGCGGCCGCCAGTCCAGCAGCGCCAGGATGCGGGCCCACTTATCTTTGGCGGCCGCCCCCCGCCAGCCGTAATGCCGCACCCGTTGAAAGCCCTTGGGCAGGACGTGTTGCAGGAACCGGCGCAGGAACTCTTCGCCGCTCACCGTGGCGCGGTGCACTGCCCCGTGGTTGTCCCGATAACGGAACGTCACACCGGTTTCAGCCCACGCTTCCAATTGGGGTTCCCGCAGCGCCGGCTGGCACAGATAATTGGCCAGATATTTCAGCGCCGCTTCCCCGCCGCCGACGGGCTGCACGTCCACGACCCACTTCCGCCACCACACCTGGGCGGGGACTTGGTGGAACAAATCCGGCTCGCGCTGTTTGAACCAGGCCTTGAGCCGGCCCTTGAAGCGCGCGGCCAACTTCACTTGGGGGACGAGGAACTCGCCGTTGGGCACGCGCACCCAGCGGAGGCGCTGGGCCGTCAGCCCGCCGCCGGGCACGAGCAGATGCACATGCGGATGGTAACGCAGATCGCGTGTCCAAGTCTGGAGCATGGCTGTGATCCCGAGTTCGGCGGCGAGATGTTTGGGATCGGCGGCGAGGTCTTGGAGCGCCCCGGCACTTTCCTTGAGGAGCGCGCCATACCAGGGCTTCATGGCGGCGCGGATGGGTGCGCGCAGTTGTTCGGGCACGGTGAAGGTGACCAGGAAGTAAGGCACGGGCAGCAGCCGGGTGCGTTGTTGGGCCAGCCACGCCGCCGCATCATCCTGCCCGCAACGCGGGCAGGCGCGATGGTTGCAGGAGTGATAGGCGAACTCTTTCCGGCCACAGGCGCAAGCATAGCGCTGCCCGCCCAGCGCCGGGGTCCGGCACCGCAGGATGGCGCGCACGGCCGCGCGTTGTTCGGGCGGGATGAGCCGCCCGAACTTCGCCTGATATGCCGGCCAGTGCGCCAATAAGATCTCGGCCAGCCTCACGCCACGGCGCGGTGCAACACGTCCAGGGCCGTGCGGGTCCGCGCCTCGTTGAGCGGCGTCAGGTGGGTGTAAATCAGCGTGGTCTCCAGCGAGGCATGGCCGAGATACTGGGAGATGAGCCGCAGCGAGACGCCTTCTTCGAGCAGATGCGTGGCGTAACAATGCCGCAGGGTGTGGACGGTGGCGGCGGCAGGCAGACCGGTGGCGGCCCGCACCAGGCGAAAGGTGTGTTGCACGGCGGACACCGAGAGATGGGTGGCCGCTCGCTGCGCCGCATCCGCGGGCAGGCTGCGTTCGCGCCAGGCCAAGGTCGGGCCGGGAAACAGGAACGCCGGATGCCGGTGGGTTTTCCACCACTTGCGCAGCTCCCGCAGCATGGCGGGCGACAAGGGCACGAACCGGTCCTTGCCGCCTTTGCCGCAACGGACGTGCAGCCGGGGATGGTCGGTGTGCGTTTCGCGCAGGTCGCGGAGTTCGATGCGGACGGCTTCGCCGACCCGCAGGCCGGTGTGATAGATCAGGCCGAGCACGGTGCGATAGCGCGGGAGTTCGACGGCTTGGAGCAGCGTAGCGACCTGTTCGCGGGCGAGCACCAGCGGCAGGGTCTGGGGCGGGGCGATCCGCACCTCTTGAAACACCGTCCAGCCGGTGCGGTGCAGGCAGTCCTGGAAGAAGGCGCGCAGGGCGCACTTGGCCACCTTCATGGCCGAGCTGCCAAACTTCCGCACCTGCCGCAGCTCCAGATAATAGGCGCGCACCTGATCCTCGGTGAGGAGGGCCGGGTCGCATTGGTAATGATCGCCGAGTCGGCGAACGTAACGGACGTATTCTTTCTTGGTGGGAGCGCGAAAATCTTTGAGTTGGACAAACGCGCTGAACTTTGCGAGTGATGGAGTATCAATCATAGGCGGCGAGTGTGCCCGTGCGTGCGGAATCACGCTCGTCGCCAATTTAAAAACTGATTACCACCCGAACCGATGACCACGCAGGGATCTCAATGCCACCGCCAGGTCCGCCGCGCAGCGGCTGGGTTCAATACCATGTTAGGCGTCATCGAGCGCATGGAGATTAAGACGACATTACCGGAGGCTGACGTAGAGCAGATTGTTGCTGCGGTTCGTTCGCAGACAGATGAGCAGGTTATGTCAGTTGCAGACGGAGATCTTGGCCCAGAAGTTAGGACTGGCAGACTCTACGGACACATCTGGCAGGTTCGGCGTGCTCCATCCGGTTGGAGAGTATTGTTCAAGCATCAGTGGGCATCTTGATTTTGTTATGACGATTTTGACGCCTAACCATGCGCTGCAGCGAACCCGGCCATCGCGCTCTGGTTGCAATCCACGCGTCCCGCGGGCCGGGTCGCTGAGCTTGGGTCGATAGGCTGCAAAGGTCCGGGTCCGGTTTAAGCTTCCTTCCTTCTCTTTCTGAATTTCAGGGCTCGGTCCTTCCGGACGGACACCTTTAAAGACCGGCTCGCGGGGACGCTCGCCCCACCATTTGGCCCGTCCGGCACGGACCGCTCAGAGGGCGGTGGCGGAGAAGTTTTTGATCCAGAACATGGTGTCAAACCCGCCGCTGAAGCCCACGCCGCCGTGGTCCAGGGTCTGGCCGCCGATGGTCTCGCCCATCTTATCGTCGGTGACATCCACCACGGTCTGGTCGTCCATCCAGATCTGGATGTGGGGGCCGCGCACTTCCAGGCGGTAATGGTTGCCGCGGTCCCAGTCGGGATGCAGGCTGCTGCCGGAGGCCAGGACGCGCTCGGCGTCTTTGCGGGGGTTGCCGTAGCCCATGGGCACGTCGCAATAGGCATTGTAAACGGCGTAGAGGCGCCAGGCGCCGTTGCCTTCCACGCTGAAGTTGTAACAGCTCCCGCCGCGCTCGTTCCAGTTTTCCTTGGCGTCGGTGACATGGAAGGCGAAGGAGCCGCCGCGCCAGTCCAGCCCCATGCCGTGGGGATTGAATGAGGGATCGGTGCCGACCATGCAAAAGTCGAATTCCACGCGGTAATCCCGCCAGTCGGCATTGCCGATGTTGCTCATGAGGGCCGCGCCGCGCCCGGCGCCGCTGTGGCCGTAGTTGAAGCCGGCCCGCGCGCGCGGGAGGGATGCGAGCTTGTCGCCCTGCACTTCAAAGGGGGTCCGCCACGGCAGCCAGTTGACGCCGCCGAAGCTGAGGCTCCCCTCGCCTGCGGGCAGGCTGCCGCCATGCGAGGCGGTGAAGGTCATCCGGTCGATCTGCGCGAGGTCGGGCGCGAGCCGGCCCATGGCGGTGTCGAGCTGGAATTGGGCGAGCTCCAGGGTGCCGGTCAGGCGGTCGCCGTTCGCGAGGCCCAGCACGACGCGCTCGTCCTTGTGCCGGATTTCGCAGGTGCGGATTTTCTCGAGGGGGATGGCGGCCTTCATGAAGTCGAGGGTGACGGGCAGGGTTTTCTCGAGGGGCGTGCCGACGAGCCGGGAGCCGTCCTTCAACTCCAGAGTGGCGCGCACGGTGACGGCCTCTTCCCGCGCCCGCTCGCTGGCGGCGGCGGAGAAGGCCACGGCGGTGAGCAGGAGGGCGGTCAGCAGACCAAGTTTATTCTTCATAGAGTGCTCCATTCGGTTCGGGGTCATGGTTGATTGGACGGCGCGCGGCGCGAAATGCTCCCGGTTTGATTCAAGGGCGCGGTCAACTCAGCGCCGGCCATCGGCCCGGCCGCCGGCATGGGTGACGGTGTCGAGTTCGCCGGACAATTTCTTGGCGGTATCGGGCTTGACGGCTTTGAGGTTGGTGGTTTCGCCGAGGTCATGGCCGAGATCGTAAAGGGCGCCGGCGGACACATTGGTGCTCCGCGCGCGCAGGGCGGGCTCGATGTATTTCCACAGGCCGTCGCGATAGGCGAGCAGGCGGGAGCCGTCGTGTTCCACCAACTGGTCGCGGCCGGACTTGCTATCGCCGAGGAGCGCGGGGAGGACGTTGACGCTGTCCGGGGCGTCGCCGGCGGGAATGGCCTGGCCGGTGAGCGCGGCGAAGGAAGCGGTGAAATCCACGAGGCTCACGAGCGCGTCGGACACGCCGGGGGTGATGCGACCGTTCCAGCGAACGAGGAAGGGCACGCGGGTGCCGCCTTCCCAGATGGTGTATTTGCCGCCGCGCAGCGGGCCGGCGGGCGTGTGGCCGTTCAAATCCGCCACGGCGCGGTCATCGTAGCCGTCGTCAATCACGGGGCCGTTGTCGCTGGAGAGGATGACGAGGGTGTTCGAGGAGAGGTTGAACTGGTCGAGGGCGGCGAGGATCTGGCCGACGCTCCAGTCGAATTCCACAATCACGTCGCCGCGGACGCCGCAGCCGCTCTTGCCGACGAAGCGGGCGTTGGGCACGCGGGGCACATGGGGGTCGTGCGTGGCAAATTCCAGGAAGAACGGACGGCCGGCATTCTGCGCGATGAAGTCCACGGCCTTGCCGGTGAGCACGTCGGCCTTGTCCTCGTCCTTCCAGCGGGCGGCCTGCCCGCCGGTCATGAAGCCGATGCGGCTGATGCCGTCGATGATGGTGCCGGCATGGCCTTCGCTCAATCCCATCTTGAGCAACTCGGGATGGGCCTTGCCAGTCGGCTCGTCGCCGATGGGCTGGCCGTAACTGACATGGATGGGGTCCTTGGGATCGAGGCCGACGACGCGATGATTCTCCACATAGACGCACGGCACGCGGTCGCCGGTGGCGGGCTGCATGAAGCAATAATCGAAACCAATCTCCAGCGGGCCGGGCTTGATGTCGCCATTCCAATCGGGGCCGCCCGGGCCGCCGAGGCCGAGATGCCATTTGCCGACAAGGCCGGTGCGATAGCCCGCGCCGCGCAAGACGGACGGCAGCGTGGCGTGCTGGGGATCGATGACGAGGGCGGCGTTGCCGGGCAGGACGCCGGTGCCGGCCTTGCGCCACGGATACTGGCCGGTGAGCAAGGCATAGCGCGACGGCGTGCAGGTGGCGGAGGTGGCATGGGCGTCGGTGAACCGCAAGCCCTGACGGCCAAGGCGGTCGATATTCGGCGTGGGGATCTTGGTGGCGCCGTAGCAGCCGGTGTCGCCGAAGCCGAGATCATCGGCAAGGATGATGACGATGTTGGGCTTGGCCGGAGCCGGGGCGGCGGGCGCGGCGAGGATGGAAAGCGCCGGCAACAGGGAACAGAGGATGGTGGTGATTTGTTTCATGGATCAATTTTTTGGTTTGGTTTCCGTGAGGCGGCCCGGCTCGCGGCGGGCGGAACCGGGTTGTTTGGTCAGGCCGTCGCCCAATTCCTGGCGGGCCTTTTCCACTTCGGCGGCGAGCTGCTTCATAATCTCGGGATGCGCGTCGGAAACGTCCCGGCTCTCGCTGATGTCGTTGACGAGGTCGTAGAGTTCAGCTTTTTCAATCTTGCGATGCGCATAGGGCACGGGCAGGCCGTCGCGGCCGCTGGGTTTGCCGGCGAGGGTCTGGTAGGAGTGTGGCAATTGCAGCTTCCAGCGACCGTCGCCGGAGGTCACGGCTTCGAGGTTGTTGACGTCGTAATAGAACCAATAGCCGGCATGCGGGTTCTTCGCGCCGGGCTGGCGGGAAATGATGGGCCAGACGTCGAGGCCGTCGAGCTGGCGCTTGGGCAGTTCGGCGCCGGCCAGTCTGGCGATGGTGGGAAACAAATCAATGGTCATCAGCATGTCCCAAGTGTCCGCACCGGCAGAAATGTGCCCGGGCCAGCGCATGACGCAGGGCTCGCGCGTGCCGCCCTCCCAGTTCGAGCCCTTGCCCTCGCGCAGGGGCTTGGCGGAGCCGGCGTGATTGCCATAACACAGCCACGGGCCGTTGTCCGAGGTGAAGATGACCAGGGTGTCATCATCCAGGCCGTTGCGCTTGAGCGCGTCGAGAATCTGACCGACCGACCAGTCGATCTCCTCGATCACGTCGCCGTAAAGGCCGCGTTCGGTCTTTCCCCGGAACTTGTCGCTCACCCCGAGCGGCACATGCGGCATGCTGTGCGCGACGTAGAGAAAAAACGGATGCGACTTGTTCCGGTCGATGAACTTCACCGCGCGCTCGGCATACCAGGTCGTCAGATGATTCAGGTCGTCGATGGACATCTCCTCGCGGAATTTCTTTTCGCCGTCGTAGATCGGCAGGTTCGGATACTCGCGCTTGATCGCGGCCGTGGTCGCCGGCATGTTCGTGATCAGGTCGGGATGCCCCGGCCAATAGTCGCAGGACATCGGCAGGCCGAAATATTCGTCGAACCCGTGGCGCAGCGGCATGAACTGCGGCGAATCGCCGAGATGCCATTTGCCGAACATGGCGGTGGCGTAGCCGCGGGACTTGAGCAATTGGGCGAGCGTCGTTTCCTGGTCGCTGATGCCGACCTTCGTCTTCGGCCCCAGCGCGCCGTGGATGCCGATGCGGTTCGGATAACAGCCGGTCAGCAGCGCCGCGCGCGAAGCGGAGCAGACGGGCTGCGCGACGTGAAAGTTCCGGAAGACGGCGCCCTGATCCGCCATGCGGTCCAGATTCGGCGTCTTAAACCCCTCCGCGCCGAATTTGCCGACGTCGGCGTAGCCCTGGTCGTCGGTGAAGATGATGACAATATTGGGCAGCTTCTCCGCCGCGGCGGCATGGGCCGCGGTCCAAGCCGCCACGGCGACACCGAATACAAACAATTTATTAATCATGAGTGATGACTTTCCCTTCGTTGTCCTTCGTCAGCGCTTTGGCTTTCCGGATGTTCACAGGCACGTCGTTGGCCTGTGATTTTCCCGCAGTGCTGCGTCCCTCCGCAACATATTTTTCCAGCAGCCGGGTCAGTTGCGCGACGACTTCGGGATGGGCTGAACCTACGTTCGTGCGTTCGCCGACATCCTGGTGGAGGTCGTAAAGTTGAACCGACGGCAAGCCTTTCGCCTCCTTGCTACCCGGCTTCGGCGCGCTCCAACCGCCGGAGTCGGGGCAAAGCTCCAGCTTCCAGCGCCCCTGCCGGATGGCGAAGGAACCGTTGATGGAATGGGAAACGACGGCCTCGTGCAACGGCGCGGCCGCCCGGCCAAGCAACGCCGGCAGCAGGCTGACGCTGTCCTCACCGGCATTGTCGGGAATTTTCGCGCCGGTGATGTCCGCGCAGGTGGCCATCAAATCCACCAGGCAGACCAATTGATCACTAGTTGAACCCGCCTTAACTTTTCCCGGCCAGCGCACCAAAAACGGGATGCGATGCCCGCCGTCCCAGATGTCCGCCTTGTAGCCGCGACGGTCGGCACTGGGGAAATGTCCCTGCCGCTCCAGTTCGGCAACCCCGATGTAAGGCGCGCAGCCGTTGTCGCTGGCGAGCATCACCAGCGTGTTGGCCGCGAGGCCGTTTTTTTCGAGCGCCGCCAGAGCCTCGCCGACAGCCCAATCGGTTTCCATCACAAAATCGCCGTAGTCGCCGAGGCCGCTTTTGCCCTGCCACTCCTTCGTCGGCACCAGCGGCGTATGCGGCGCATTGAGCGGAAGATAAAGGAAGAACGGCTGGCGGGCAGCGGCATTCGCGTTGATGAACGCCGTGGCCTTGCGCGTGAGTTCCGGCAGCACATCCACCGCCTCAAAATCCGGCGCGGCGATTCCCGAACGAACCCACTTCTTCGTGACCGTGGGCAGCTGCGTAAAGTGATCGTTTTCAATGAAGGCAAACGGCGGCATGTCCAGCGACGCAGCGATGCCGAAGAAATAATCGAATCCAAGCGTGGTTGGATTATTTTTGATGGGCTGAGACAAGTCGGACTTTTTGCCCCGGCCGGCAAACGTCAGGCCGAGATGCCATTTGCCAATGCAGGCCGTGCGGTAGCCGTGCTGCCGGAGCAGCTCCGCCACCGTGAACCGGTCTGGCGCAATCAGCGGCGGACTGAATCCCTCCAGAACACCGGATTGGAGATGCGAACGCCAGTTGTAGCGCCCCGTGAGGATGCTGTAACGGCTCGGGGTGCAAACCGCCGAACTGGAATGCGCCTCGGTGAACGTCATGCCCTGGGCCGCCAGCCGGTCCAACTGCGGCGTGGCAATTTTGCCGCGTTCGGGATTCAAGCAATGCACATCGCCATAACCCAAGTCGTCGGCGAGGATGAAAACGATGTTCGGCTTGGACATTTGAGCCGTAGCGACGTTGAGGAAGGACATCAAGGTCAGCAGCAGAGTGGCGAGGATGGGAGCGCGGCGATTCATCGTGAATATGCTACGGGGTTGCGCGGGGTTGATTCTTGGCAATCCGTTCGTAATAACGTCGGACTATTCGCTCATAGCCAGCGCCGGTCGGATGGACGCCGTCCACCACCAGACGCGGATCCGGATTCAGCGTGTCCGACAGATCCAATACCTCAGCCTCCTCGGCGCGGGCCGCCTCGCGCCACCACCCGCGAATTTGTTCCAAGCGTGGCGCGCGCGCTTCGAGGTCGGCACGACGCTCCGCCTTCAATCCGGGAGTCGCGGGCAAAATCGCCGGCGGAAGGCTGACAATCACACGGCGACCTGGCTGGTGCAACGTTTGGAGCAACGCGCGCGCATCGGCCACGAAAGCGTCAGACTTCTCCCAGTTCCCGCGCGGGACGCTACAAGTGTCGTTGACGCCGAGCATCACGAGCACGAAGTCGGGATTGAATTTCAAAGCCATCTGAAACTCGGGCTGCCGGCGGTAAGGCTTGTCGCCAGCGACCAGAAGGGTCGTGCTGCCGACACCGAAGTTGCGGACGTCGTAGGCGTCACCGAGCAACGCGCCGAGTTGCGCCGGATAGGAAAATTTATCACGCGGACTGACACCGGTGCCGAAGGTGATGGAATCGCCGAGGCACGCGACCCGGACCGGGGCCGGCAACGGACCATCACCCGGTTTCAGATTGATGCGCAAAAGATGGATGACCGTGCGCTCGCCCCCCGTGACGTTCCAGCCCGAAGGCGCGTAGAGCCACGCAGGCTGCCCATTCTCCATCAGTAACTTGGGCCGTTCGAGTTTAGGATCGCCGCCATAGATTTTCTTCACGCGTAGCGGATCGTAGTCGCGGTAATAAGCCGGAATGCGGTCGTAGGCAACCTGCGTCCACGCGGGATTGAACTTCAAACTGTCGTCCGAAACCCACAGTGCGCCGCCGCCGCGAATGCCCGTCACCCCGCCGTGATTGTCCGTCGAAATCAGACACACTTTACCCTGCCATGAAAATATGAAACCGTCCTCGATCGTAATACCTTTGGTCGTGAGCGGTTCGCCGGTGATGTGATAAGGCCCTTCAAGTTGATCCGCAATGGCCACGCCATAAACTGTTCCCGGCAGGCCCTGGCATTGTGATTTGAAATAGAGATGAAACTTTCCGCCGACCTGCACCAAGGTCGGGTTCACCACCTGGCTGCCGTAAGTCCAATGATCCGGGTCCGATGAAGGCTCAAGAAGCAGGCCGTCGCGACCGACCTTGCGCCACGGGCCGTCGAGCGACTGGGAAATCGCCATGCCAATGCGCTGGTTGCGCGGGTGCGGCGGCTGATGATAACCGTTGTTGGCGATATAGAGCAGCGCATAAGTATCGCCGAATTTGTGAATCTCAGGATTGCTGGGCGCGAACCTGTCCCAAGTGTTGGTGCCGGTGCCGCGCAACGCCACGTCACAAAAACGGAACGGCCCTTCCGGTTTATCGCCGACATAGTGCGCGATTTCGGAGGATTTGCGCCAACCCGGATCAACATTCTTCTCCGGCCAGCGGCCCACAAACAAATGCACCCTGCCATCGTCGCCGACAATGGGCGACACGTCCCAGAGCGTGTAATCCTTTTCCTCCAACGCCACGCCACGCCATTCTAGTCCGCGCTCAAGCGACGAGAGCGGCACGCGAGCGACGGAATTGGTGGGTGCGGACCGGCTCGCCGCCGCCGGTAGCATCAGCGCACCGAGCAAGGCGTAAACGATAATTTTCATAAACGTCACCCTTGTTTCGAAAGCTCCCGCCGCCCGTCATTTAACCGGGTTGAGCACAGAAGTAGGATCAATAGATTCAGAGGCGCCATCCAGTTCCACCACGATAATGGTGTCGATATCATTCAGGTTTTTATCATCCAGCTGAAGGATGCTGCCGCCATCCCGCTTGACCACAGCGAGCGGACCGCCGTCAAGCAGCCGGGCGGAAACAATTGTTGCTTTCAAATCAGGAAGCGCAATCTCTTTACGCCCGTTCAGCAGGTGAAGGAAAATCCGGTGATCCTTGCAGGTGGACACAAAGTCCTTCGCGGGCATAAACGGTCCCCCCCGGGTGTCATAGATGCTTTCCCCGTTCTTTTCCAACCAGGCGCCCATTTCCTTGAGCCGGGCCACATTGTCGGGCTCAAAGGTTCCGTCTGACTTGGGCGGCACGTTGAGCAACAGGTTGCCGTCCCGGCCGACCGTATTCACCAGTTGCTGGACGAGCTTTTTCAAGGGGGTGGCGGTTGCGTTGGGATGCCATGACCAGCCTTGGGTGATGGAGATGCAGGTTTCCCAGGGGCGCTCGCGATCAAACGCGCCAATGCGCCCCTCCGGCGTGTCAAAATCTCCGCGCAAGCCACTGCGGTCATTGAGCATGATTCCGGGCTGCAACTTGCGGATCAGCCGGACCGATGCTTCCGGCGTGTTCTTCCAGAGGTATTGAGGGCTGTCAAGGCAATCGAACCACAGCATGTCAATTTTACCGTAATTGCTGCAAAGTTCTTTCAGCTGCGCCAGGTACATCTCGCAGTATTTGTCATGCGTGGTTTCCCGACCGAAGTTGAGGTCGTACCAGTCCCGCGGCGAATAGTACCAACCGATTTTCAGACCGTTCTTATGGCAGGCATCCGCAAGCTCTTTGGCAGTGTCTTTGCCATAAGGCGTGGAGAGGATGTTGTAATCCATGGTCGCGGTGCCAAACATGCAAAAGCCGTCATGGTGCTTCACAATGGGGATCATGTATTTCATGCCCGCCGCTTTTGCCATCTGAACCCATTTTTCAGCGTCAAAGTTTTCGTTGCGGAACTGTTTGTAGAGATTGTCATAGACCGGATCCGCCTGGTAGTTCCCGTTGACGCCAGCCCCGCCAGACCGGATGCGCCCCATCTTGCTGCCCTTTCGCGACCAACTGATTTCTTTCCCGGCTACGGAACATGGTCCCCAGTGGACGAACAAGCCGAATTTAAGTTTCCGCCACGCCGCAATGGTATCCGGGTCCGCATTCAAAGCGGGGTCGCGCCAGTCTGGCACTGCAACTTTATGCATTTGCCCGGCATCTCCTTCGACTTGATATTCGATGACTGTGGTGACCGGGTCTCGCTCCGTGCGATCCATGAAAATCTGAATACCGGTCGCCCAATCGACAGAAACCTTGCCGCCGGTCAGCGATTTCCAGGTTCCCTTAACCAGCGGGAGTTCCGAATTGGGAAATTGCATCAAAAGTCCGGGCTGCCAGTTACGAATGAATAGATAAACCGTGCTTCCCATGGCCCGCGAGAAACCCCAGTCTCCCGCCAGAAACGGACCGGGCTCCGAGTTTATTATTAAAGGAGAAAATTTCTCCGCCAGCCTGGCATCCAGCACTGGCGCAGACTTTTCCGAATTCGTTACCCGGTCAGATATCGGGACGGACACCAGGATCGGCGCGGCGGCGTCCGCAATATTGACAGCAGACTCGAATACCGTCAGGACGGCGAAGAGCAGGACAATCTTGTTATTCATTTTGTAAGATACTTACTCCGCCAGGTTCTTACGGAGCACCGGCATTTGCGCGCCGACCTGCTTGAGCCAAGCGTCGAGCCGGGCGCTCATGGCCTTCCGCTGGTAGGTATTAGCCGCGGCGAGGTCATTCGTTTCTGAAAGGTCGGTCTTCAGGTTGTAAAGTTCCTCGCGACCCGTCTCGTAAAAACGGATCAGCTTCCAATCACCGACATGCGCCACGCTGTAAGGAGAAACCTTTCCGCCGTTCCAATAATGCGGGTAGTGCCAAAAGAATCCGTTGCGCGAACGAGGACTTTCGCCGCGTAAGAGCGGCATGAAGCTCACGCCGTCCACCGCTGTGCGGCTGGCCGATTGGTCCGCACGGGCGTATTCCAGCAGCGTCGGGAAAAAGTCCATCGTGATGACCGGCGCGTCACAGACGCTGCCGCCGTGCGTTACCCCCGGCATTTTGACAATCAGCGGCACCCGCAGGCCGCCTTCGTAAGCCGAGCCCTTGCCATTGCGCATGGGATAATTCGACGTGGCGGGCGGCTGGCCGAAATGCACCGCCCCGCCATTGTCCGAGGTGAAGATAACCAGCGTGTGGTCGGCCAGATGAAGCTCGTCCAGCTTTTTCACGATGCGCCCGACACTTTGATCCACGCTGGCCATCATGGCCGCATAAACCTTGTTGCTCTGGCCATCCGAGCCGGGCCGGTCGGCGGCGGCGTCGATCAACTCCTGCTTGCCCATCAGCGGCGCATGAACGGCGTAGTGGCAGAAGTTCAGGTAAAAGGGCTTGTCTTTGTTCGCCTCAATGAAGGTCAGCGCCTCATCGGTAAGCTGGTCGGTGAGATAAGCCCCCTTCTCTCCGCCGCGCTCAGCGAGGCCGGGAACATGATGCGGATTGTTCGTCGCGCCGTAGGGCCAGAAATACGACGCCGGATGGCCGGTCTCGCCGCCGGCGATATTCGTGTCGAAGCCCTGATGCTGCGGGAAATATTCTTCGGCGCCGAGATGCCATTTGCCGAGATGCGCCGTGGTGTAGCCAAGCTGTTTCAGCGCGGTGGCCAGCGTGGTTTCCTCCAGCGGCAAATGCTCCTGCCAAGCGGGAATCTTGAAGCGGCTGTTTTTGGGCGCGTCCTCACCGGGAATCCAGTCGGTAATGTGCAGCCGCGCCGGATACTTGCCCGTCATCAGCGCCGCGCGCGTCGGCGAACACACCGCGCAAGCCGCGTAAGCCGAGGTGAAGCGCACCCCGGATGCAGCCAGCGCGTCGATCTGCGGCGTCTGGTAATATTTGCTGCCGAAACATCCGCCGTCCGCCCAGCCCATGTCGTCAATCAGGATGAACACGATGTTGGGCTTGCGCTCCGCCGCCGCCAATTGCAGGGCGAGAACAAACGAAATGACAAGACTGCTGATGATTCGCGACATAGATATTTTCCTATTCGTTTGCAGGATCAACGGTGCCTGGTTGTTTTTGTTGGTCGCCGGCGGCCGCCAGCTCTTTTTTCAGCTGCGCAGTCATCTCAACCACCCGCGCAGCCTGGTCCGGCGTGGCGGCAAGGTCGTGAACTTCGTAGGGGTCGTCACGCAGGTTGAACAACTGCGTCCGGTTCACCTTGGGGTAAAGGATCAGTTTCCAATCGCGCGTGGCCAGGGCGCGCTGCACGCTCTTATAAGCAAACACCAGCGAGGGACGGCCCGGCTGACCGGCATCCTGGAGTACCGCCCTTAAATCCGTGCCGTCACTCTTGGGCGGCGCGGCCACGCCACAAACCGCGCCGAGCGTGGGCAGCACGTCATAGAGATAGCAAAGGGCCGCCGTGGTCCTGGCGGCGGGAATGCCCGGCCCGGTGATGACCAGCGGCACGCGCACAGAGTCGTACTCGTAAAGATTCTGTTTGCCGATCAGCCCGTGACTACCGCGCGCCACGCCGGAATCAGCGCTAAACACGACGATCGTGTTCGTCGCGTAAGGCGACGCCGCCAGCACATCCAGGATGCGGCCGATCTGGGAGTCCAGATAGGTGATGTAGCGGTAGTAATCCGCATTCATCGCGCGCACCGCCGCCGGCGGACGCGGATGCGGCAGGAGCATCTCGTCGCGAATCTTCAGCTCGCCGTTGTCAAACGGATGCCGCGGCAAAAGGTTGGGCGGCAAGGGAATTGTGGCCGGGTCGTAGTTGACCGGAAAATCAGGCGGGACGATGTGCGGATCGTGCGGGGCATCGAACGCCACATAGCAGAAGAACGGACCGGTCTTATGCTCGCGCAGGAAACGGACCGCCTCGTCAGCGGCGACTGCACAAAGATGTTCATTGACGTGCCGTGGGGGTGAAAGCCTGCCGTTCTCGAGGTCTTGAACCGAGGCGCTCAGCGGATTGGTGGCCATCCCGCCGAGAAAGCTGCCGCGGGCTAGTTGAAACGATTTCTGGAGGCCCGCCGCGCCGTTATGCCATTTGCCGGTGGCGAAGGTGGTGTAGCCCGCGCGCCCGAACGCCGCCGGCCACGTCTCATCGCGCTGCAGTTTTTCATCGATGTGGAATAGCGACTGGCCGGACAGGAGCATCGCCCGCGACGGCACGCAGGTCGCACCATTGAATCCGCCCTGCATGTAGGCCCGCGTGAAAGCGATGCCTTGATGGCAGAGCCGGTCAAGATTCGGCGTCTGGATGACCGGGTTACCGAGCGCGGCAATGGTGTCCGCCCGCTGATCGTCGGCAAACAGGAAGAGAATGTTGGGCCGGGCGGGAGGCGGCGAGGCTGGCGAAGCGAAAGCGCCGGCGCCGGCCAAAGCCAGGAGGACCACCCGCGAGACAAGATAACCGGGGTTCATTTTGCGACGGCCGGCTTCAACCGGAAGGGCGAGGCTGAATCGAGGGCGATCTCCGAAACCGGCGTGTCGGGATGCGCGATTTCGGCGCTCAAGAGCGAGCCCGTGACATGGTTCTTCTGCACGCTCACCGCCCGGCAATGTTCGATCAGCATGGCATCCCGCAGATGATGCCAGGGCTTCCGAAAATCGGTGCGGATGATCGTGTTCCGGGTGAAATCCAGGCCGTCCACGTTATGAGCATAGAGAATGGGCCGGTCGAAAATCTTGAACGTGTTCTCCTCGATCCGGATGTGGCGGTGGAAATAACCGCCGGGAACATCCCTGGCAATTTCCGGCTCGATGGCGATGACGCCGTCGGAAAATTGCGTCGGCGCAATGAGGCAGTTGTCGAAAGTGTTATGCCGGATCAATACATCGCTGACCGCGCCCGACTCATACCAGCCATTCGCGTCACCCGGGATGAGGATGGCTGCGCCCTGGATTACAAACGTGTTATTCTCAATCACCACCTTGCGCG
This sequence comes from uncultured Verrucomicrobia subdivision 3 bacterium, assembly GCA_903917705.1. Taxonomy (GTDB): domain Bacteria; phylum Verrucomicrobiota; class Verrucomicrobiia; order Limisphaerales; family UBA11358; genus UBA11358. The sequence continues at coordinate 15,884 of CAIXBQ010000073.1, forward strand.
GGGTCGAACAGAGAATGCCGCGCGCGCGATTGTTGCCGAACCAGCAGTTGCGAATGACCGCGCTGGGCGTGTCCGTAAGGTTTTCCAGCGCCTGACCGGCGGTGACCGGCCGGGCAAAGGGTTTTTCGAAAACCAGCTCGACGTGCTTCGGATCAACCAGGCGGAAAGACTTGATCACATTGCGCCCCACGGACAGCAGCGTCTGGCGGTCGATCACGGAAATCTCATCGCCGGGCCGGGCCCAGCAGCGCTGGCCGATGGACTGCTCATGGCCGAAATGCGCCCGGAGCGTATCGCCGGAAGTCTGGGCATCCACCGGCAGGCAGGTGCCGTGAATATTGATCGGATCATCCGGCGTGCATTCGACCACACAATGATCGATGAGGATCGCGCCGGAGCAGCCGGAGAAATGAAAACCGTCGTCCTTCGGGCCGACCACCAGGCCCGAATCCGGACGCGGCCGCACATAAACATGGTCAAGTGTCAGATCCCGGCTTTGCTGATAGAGCAGGCCCAGGCCGCACGTGCCCCAGACTTCCGTGTTCTCGATGCGAACCCGGCTGGAATCATGGATGAACATCCCCGCATGACTCCGCAAGTGGTGCCGCAGGGCGAGAATGTTCCCGGTCTTTTCCACCCGCCGACCGCCCCAGATCTTCAGCTTGCCGGGAGCGATCACTTCGGCGCGGGTGATCCCGCCGCCGTCGCCGTCAAGATTCCGGCGGGTGACCGGATCATATTCCATCGTGGACCACACGCGGGACTTGCGCCCTTCCACCAGCATCTGCAATTTGCCGTCGTCCACCGAATAGGGAAACCGTTCCGGATCGATCTCAATCATCTGCCAGTCCAGCCCCTGCTCCACCACCGTCGCCTGCGAAGTCAGCAGCCGGTCCCAGTCCACGTTCAGGTTTTTCAGCGTGATGCGATCCGAACCATCCACGCCGATGGCGCTCATTTCGCCGTGCATCACCAGCGTGGCGCCCTGGCCGTCAATCGTCAGACCGTCCGCGTTTTCGATCAGGATCGCGTAGCGGCGCGGCGACACGACCGTGGTGTTTGACTGATAATCAATCCGCAGGCGGGCTTTGCCTTCGTGGAAATGATAGGTGCCGGGCGCGAGCCGGAGGGTCGAGCCGTGCAGCCGGGTCAACTCTTCGATCACTTTTTGAAACGCCGCCGTGCAATCCCGCCCCGTATCCGGGATCAATCCCGCCTCGACGCCGTCCACCGTTTTCGCCTCAACCCGGAGCGGCCACGCGGCGAACTGGATGACCAGCGACAGCGTCGCCAGCCAGAATATGTGCTTGATCATTTTGATGGTCGTCAGGCAATGCGGCTGGTTGTCCAATCATTCTTTGGCCGGAGCGACAGCCGGGTCGAGCCCCGGATAGCGGAATTCCTTCGACGTCGCGTGCTGCTCGTCCATGATCTTCTGCAGCTTCGCCACAATGCCTGGATTCACGGTTGCCACGTCGTTCTTCTCCCCCGGATCCGTGCCGAGATTGAACAGCTCCGTGGTGGTCGCAACCGGTTTCTTCGGCGTGGCGATCAGATGGCGGTGGATGAGCTTCCAGTCGCCGACGCGCACGGCCTGCTGGCCGGCCTCGCCGTGATATTCCCGGTAGAGGAACGGCCGCTCCGCCTGCCGGCCGCCGAGGATGGTGGGCGCGATGCTGATGCCGTCGGCATTCTTCGGCAGCGCCTCCTTCGCGCCGGCGAGCTCGAGCAACGTCGGCATCCAATCCTCAAAGCCGCTGACGAACGCTGACGTCGTGCCGGCGGGAACATGGCCTTTCCAGGAGACAATGAGCGGCTCGCGGATGCCACCCTCATAGATGTCCTGCTTGTAGCCGCGCAAGTCGCCGTTGGAATGAAAATATTCCGGGTCGAATCCCGACAGCGGAAACACCGCGCCGTTGTCGGAGGTGAAAATATAGATGGTGTTGTCGTCCAAGCCGAGGTCCTTGATCTGCTGCTGAAGGCGCCCGATGGCGCGGTCCATGCGGGTGATCATGGCGGCGTAGGCGGCGTGCGGATACTGCTGCGGCAGATAGCCGTTGCCGCCGATGTAAGGCTTGTCAGCCAGCCTGCCCTCGTATTCCGCGCGGGAATCCTCCGGCACCTGCAGCGCGAGGTGCGGCACGGTCGTGGGAAAATACAGGAAGAAGGGCCGGTCCTTGTTGTCGCGGATGAACTGGAGCGCGCGCTCGCAGCAGAGGTCGGGCGCGTATTGTTTGCCGATGTAGGCGGCGTAATTCGTGGGATTGTTCGCGTCCGCGCCGGGCGGCAGATGGACCTTGTCCTCGGTGGCAATGACATTGGCATTGCCGGGCAGCGGCATCCGCACCTCGTCATCCACCAGATACTGCGGATAATAATTGTGCGCGGGCCGCTGGTCGTTGAAGCCGAAGAAATGGCCGAAGCCGTGCTTGAGCGGGTCGCCCTCCGTGCCCACGCCGCCGAGCCCCCACTTGCCGAACGCGCCGGTTGCGTAGCCGGCGGCCTTGAGGACGGTGGCGATGGTCGTCTCCGAGGCGGGAATCGGCAGCTGGCCGAGGCCGGAATACCAGCCGCCGATCTCGTGGTTGTCGCGGATGAAGGCGTGGCCGGGATGCTTGCCGGTCATCAGCACGCACCGCGACGGCGCGCACACCGGGCTGCCGGCGTAATGCTGCGTGAACTTCATGCCGCCGGCGGCCAGCTGGTCCAGCGTGGGCGTGTGGATGATCTTCTGTCCGAACGCCCCGATGTCGCCGTAGCCGAGGTCGTCGGCCATGATGAACACTATGTTCGGTTTGCGCGCCGGATCGACGGCGGGAAGATTGACGGCAAGCAGGCCAAACAGGAGCAAGGGGAGGATTCGTTTCATGTATTGGTAAACGGGTAAAGCTGTCTATGGATGACGCGTGGCAACCAGATTAAGTTACCAGATTGGCCGCACCAAACCTTTTTTGCAGATGCGGCTTCACGGGCTTTCCGCCACGACCCGGCCGTTGATAAACAAGACCTGTTTGCCGGTCCGGCCGTCGACCGTGGCCGCGACATGCGTCCATTCGTGCACCGGCAGCTTCGCGTCAAAGCCCAGATGCGGATCGCGCGTGATGAGGCGCAGCGAATTGTCCGGATAGGTGTCGAGCAGATAGGCCGAGGCGGCGCCGACCGGTGACTTGTCGATGATCCGCATGCCGCCGGCGGGAGCGGCCGCCGGGCGGATCCACGCCGCGAGCGTCACGCCGGCCGGGCAATTCAGCGCCGCGCGATGCGGCAGTTCCAGATAGCCCGCGCCCCCGAGGCGATACATCTTCCCGTCCAGCCCGCCGTCCGCCGGCAGGATCTGGACCTGCTCCACCAGCTTCAGATTGAAACCGGCGCGCGCATGGGCGGCGGGTTCGCCGTTGAGCGTCAGCACCGCGCCCGCCGTCCGGTCCCAGGCTGCGTTGCCCTTGTCGGCCAGCCCGGCCACCTCGGCCGGTGCCAGCACGCGGTTAAAGATCGCCACGCGCGCCAGGTCGCCGATGAAGCGGTTGCCGCCGTCGCTGTCCGCGCCGATCCGCAGCGGCAGCTTGTTGGGCTGGATGGCGGAAGGCGGCAGGATGACCACCGGCTCCGCGAGGTCGGCCGGCGCGGCCGGAAACGCGTCGGGCTTGGCGATGGTCGCCTCGATCACCGCGCCCCGCTTCACGTCGAACACAAAATCCTCCCCCGTCTTGGTCGCGCGCATGTTCCAAGCCGGCGCGCGCCCGCCGAAATTGTCGCGGATGCGGAGCTGGCCGTCCCGGCCGGCGACGACGCGCAGCCAGGTCGTCGCGTTGTTCTCGCGCTTCGCGGACACGCGATGGCCGCCTTCGGCGCGCAGATCGGTGAAGGCCGCGTCATGCCAGCGCCAGGGCGTCGCCGGGAATACACGGATGGCGCCCCAGTCGCCGCTGCCCGGCCGCCCGCTCCAGCTTTGCAGCAACATCTCGTGGACGGCCTCCATCGCGAGGAAATTGCCTTCCAGCGTGAACGGCCGGTAGGTAAACCCGCTGAAGCCGGACTTCGTCTGGTCGCCGTTCGCGTGAAAGCCGTTGCGCAGGATGAATGCGTGCGCATAGATGTCGAGGTTGCGCAGCGCGGTCTCGGCGTCGCCCACGCGCGCCCGCAGGCAGGCCATCCAGGAGAAGCTGTAGCCGCACCACGCGCCGGTGCCTTTGCCCGCCCAATCCGCCAGGCTCGCCGCAATCACCGCCCGGTCATGCTCGCCGCCGTCCACGGTGATGGTGTTGAACGGATGCAGGCCGATGAGGTTGGACAGATGCCGGTGACTGCCGGGCAGCGGCGTGGTGGCATCGAGCAGCAGCGTGTTGTCGGCCTTCGTGTGAAATTCGCCGAGCTGCTTCGCGGTGGCGAGCCAGCCGTCGGCGGCCGGATGGTCGCCAGTGGCGGCGGCCATCTCGCCCAGCGCGAGGAACAGCATCTTCATGCTCGCGATATCGTAATTGCTGTCCGGCTGGAGGAACGCGCGGCGCGAGTCGTCGAAGATCTCGGGCGAACTGGACAACGGCAGCACCAGCACGCCGTTCGTATCGGGCTTGAGCAAGGCGCGGAGGCAGGTGCCGATCTCGCGGCAGAAGGGATAGGCGCGGTCGCGCAGGAACGCGTCGTCGCCCGTGTGCCGCCAGTGCAGGTAGAAGAGGTGGGCGTTCCACGCGCCCATCGTGGGCGAGAGGCTGTATTGGCCCCAGCCGCCAAGCGGCTGGCCCGCGAGGCTCATCACCCCCGGCACCGCGGCGCCCGGCGCGCCGTAAAAATCCTTCGCGAACTGCCGGAACACCGGCAGCCGGTCCCACAGGTAATCCAGGAAGCACAGCCCCTCCTCGAAATTGCCCGCCGTGCGATACGCCAAGTAAGTCATCTGCGTGTTCAGGTCGTTGTGATAATCGCCCTTCCACGGCGGCAGCGAACCGGCGTCCGCCGACCACACGCCCTGCAGCGGCATCGGCGGCGCGCCCCGGCGCGACGCCGCGCCGTAGAAGTAACGGACCAGATAATAATGCCGCAGGATCTCCGGCTCCGGCACTTTCACCTGCGACTGCTCCCAGAACGTCGCCCACCATTTCGCGTGCTCCGCCAGCATCCGGTCATAGCCCGCCTCCAGCGCCGCCGACACCCGGCGCCGGGCCACCATCGAAGGGCTCGTGCCCTCCGCGCGCGTGGCCACGCTCACGGCCACCAGCGTTTCGTTGCCCACCCGCTTCCAGCCGGCGCAGACCGCGTAGGCGAAACCGTCCGCCGCCGCCTGTTCAAACCAGCGGCAGCCCTCCGCCTCGCCCGGGATGGCCGGCGCGTAGCCGAGCAGCTTCACCGACTCCGGCGACTTGAGCCGGACCTCCTTGAGCGGCGGCCCCGCGATGCGGATCAGCGCCACCGGCTCCTTCACATTCGCCGCGTTGACAAACGCCCGCAGCCGCCCGCCCGAAGCGGTGCGCGCCACGCCTTCCGCCGTGGCCAGGTTCAGCTCGAACGACTCCACCTTCTGCGACGGGTCCAGCGTCAGCTCCACCCGGCCGGCCGGCAGCTTGGTGGGCGAGGCGTCGTATTTGTAATTCGAGTCAAACACCTCGTTGAACTCGCCCATCTGGTTGGCCGCCACCATGCGCTGCATCTCCGCCCAGGTGAAGCGGCTCTTGACCTTGACGAAGGCCGGCGACGGCCGCTCATCCCACAGGTCGCCGCGGTCGAGCGAGAGGCGGATGAGATTGTTTTCGCCCCAGAGCAGCAGGCCCATGGAGCCGTTGCCCAGCGGCACCGCCTCATCCCAGGTCTTGACGGGCGCCGCCAGCTTGAGATTGAGCGAGGCATCCGGCAGGGCCGGCTGGGAGAAGGCGGGCAGCGCGAGCCACGCCAGCAGCGCGGCGACCGGGAGGGGGAATTTCATGCCGCAAGCTAACAACCCCGCCCCGCCCTGTCGAGCGAAGTGCGGGAATGGGGCCACATATCCAGGGTCGCCGACTGCCAAGTCAAGTGACGAACTTCTCCCACGCCGGTTAGGAACATCCAGAAGCTCCCCGGCATCGAAATTGATGGCTTTCATGAGTTTTTGAGTCGGAAGGGCGCATTTCCGGTCCGGAAGGGCGCCAAAATGCTCCATTCGGACGCCGCGCTGACCCGCATGGACGCCGCGCTAATCCATATGGACGCCGCAATGGGTGACTGCGACGCCGCTCCGGATGATTGCGGCGCCGCAACGGGTCAGCGCGACACGCCTCTGGGACAGAAAATTGACCATCCGGGACGGGAAGGCGGCTCTCCAGAACGGAACGGCGTCCATCCGGCTTGGCGGGTTGTGCCGGAGGAACGGCGACGGGTCGTCAGCCGGTAGGGCGCGCACTCCGTGCGCGCCGTCGTGGTGTTACCGAGAGCTTTCGTTGCCAGTCGCGGCGGGCAAAGGATTGCCCGCCCTACCTTGCCCGTTGTCGGCGCGCGGTCAGATGCCGAGCTCTTGTTTGACGGCGGCGAAGGCGGTGAGGGCCTTTTCCAAATCCAGCCGGGTGTGCGCGGCGGAGATCTGCGTGCGGATGCGCGCCTTGCCCTGCGGCACGACGGGATAGGAGAAGCCGATGACATAGACGCCCTTGGCAAGCATGGCCTCGGCAAATTTGCCGGCGAGCGCGGCGTCGCCGAGCATGACGGGACAAATCGGATGGGTGCCGGGCAGGATGTTGAAGCCGAGCTTGCCCATGCCTTCGCGGAAATACTTGGTGTTGGCCTCGAGCTTGTCGCGCAGTTCGGTGGAGCCGGTGAGCAGCTCGAGCACTTTCAGCGACGCGCCGGCGATGCCGGGGGCGAGGGTGTTGGAGAACAGATACGGGCGTGAGCGCTGGCGGAGATATTCGATGATCTCCCGGCGGCCGCTGGTGTAGCCGCCGCTGGCGCCGCCGAGGGCCTTGCCGAGGGTGCCGGTGAGGATGTCTACGCGGCCCATGACTTTATTGTATTCGTGGGTGCCGCGGCCGGTCTGGCCCATGAAGCCGACGGCGTGCGAATCGTCCACCATGACGAGGGCGCCGTATTTGTCGGCGAGGTCGCAGATGGCGGCGAGGTTGGCGATGTAGCCGTCCATGGAGAAGACGCCGTCGGTGGCGATCATCTTGAAGCGGCAGCCGGCGGCCTCCTTCAATTTGGCCTCGAGGTCGGCCATGTCGTTGTTCTTGTAGCGATGGCGCTGGGCTTTGCAGAGGCGGACGCCGTCGATGATGCTGGCGTGGTTCAGCTCGTCGGAGATGATGGCGTCGGTCTCGCCGAGGAGGGTCTCGAAGAGGCCGCCGTTGGCGTCGAAGCAGGAGCCGTAGAGGATGGTGTCTTCAGTGCCGAGGAATTCGCTGAGTCGGGCCTCGAGCTGTTTGTGGACGCCCTGGGTGCCGCAGATGAAGCGGACGCTGGCGCAGCCGTAGCCCCATTCGTCGATGGCGGCCTTGGCGGCGGCGGCGACGGCGGGATGCTGGGCGAGGCCGAGATAGTTGTTGGCGCAAAGGTTGAGCACGGGCTGGCCGTCGGCCACGCGGATGGTGGTGCCCTGCGGGGTGGCGATGACGCGCTCGTTCTTGTAGGTGCCGGCCTTGCGGATGTCGGCGAGCTGGGCCTGGAGGTGCGTTTGGTATTGCGTGTTCATAAAATCATTGGCGGCGGTTGGTTTCAATATTGGAAAAGGAATCCGGAGCGTTGGCGAGTAAAATCAGGGGAACAGCCGGCCCGGCCCGGCGGGGTCGAGCAGCGGCCGGAGCTCCGGCCACGGGATGAGGACGCTGAACAGCCCCTCGGCGTGCGAGCCGACGGCGTAGTCGGGGAAATGGATGATGAGGCCGGCGCTGTCCACATTGAAGGAGGCGAGCTCGTCGGCGGTGAAGCCGGTCACGCTGGCGGTGCCGCCGGCGCCGGCCATGACGCCGCTCGCCCCTTGGGCGCGGAGCTCGCGCAGGATGAGAGGCGAGAGGGCGTTGGTCCAGTTGACATCGCGGCGGAACAGGTCTTCCAGCTTGAATTCGCGGGCCTTGCCGCCGTCGAGGATGTAGTTGCGCCCAATGTAGCCGGCTTCGCCGTGGGCGCCGCCGGTGAATTCATAGCGGTCCTCGCACAGGCTCACGAGATTCGGGGCGAGCCAGACGGGGCGGATGTCGAGCGAGCCTTCCCAGTCCCAGCTGGCGCCGCCATCCTTGAACCCTTCCCAGATCAGCTCGTAGCCGCCGGTGGTGAAGGTCAGCCCCTCGCCCTGCGCGGCGGCGGCGAAAAGCTTGCTGAAGGATTCGTGGAACGGCACGCCGTCATGGAGTTCCGGCCAGGTGGCGGTGAAGTTCTTGCCGCCGCCGCGCCCGACGGCATGGGCGCCGATTTCGCGGTGATGTTCCTTGAACGCGCCGATGTTGGTGGCGGTGAAGGCGAGGCCGTTGGTGGCGCGGACGGTGAAGAGGCGGCCGTCGAGCCGGGCGGGAAGGCTGCCGCGGCCGAAGTTCAGGCCGCACACCTGCCAGCGCCCTTCGCCGCCGTTCGAGGCGACCCCAAACTCGACTTGGTGTTGCGTATTCGTCTTGAATGACAGCGTGGCGTCGTAGGGCTCGCCGACGAGGTGCGCGGCAACGGTTCCAGAGGGATAGAACACGAGTTGAAGACTGCGGCCATCGGCCAGTTGCCCGGCGTAGAAGCCGGCGGCCATGACCGGCGCCGCCGGGCGCGCGTGAAACAGCGCCGCGCCCGCCGCCATGGCGAGGGCCAGCAACAACGAGAGGGTGACGGTTCGCTTGAACATTTATTTCACGGCGGGCAAAGACGGCAGGTCGAGGTCCGCGGGCGCCTGGCCGGTGGCGGGCCGGGTGAATTCCGCGCCGAACCGGGTGTAGCCGGGCAGGAAGCCGCCGGTGGAGAGGAAGAATTGCCCGTTCTCCACGCCCATGTAGCGGTCGAAGCGGTCGCGCCGGCCGGTGGCGTCGTGGCTGAAGCTGGCGGTGGTCACCTCGTGCCACGCGCCGTCGGCGGTGCGGAGCCATTGGTTGCCGTAAAAGGATTTGCGGTTGAGCAGGCCGTTGTCGCCGCCGAAATTCTCGACGAAGCTGTAAAGGCCGTGCAGATACTCGCCGTCCTTGGGGGCCTTCCAGCTGGAGATGAGCATCCATTTCTTCTGCCCGGGGTGGAACCAGTAGCCGGAGTAAATGGTGTGCGTAGCGTCGGTGGGCTTGGCGGTGACAAGGAAGCGCTGCCGGTCGCCGGTCTTCCAGTCGTAAACGAGATGGCTGTGGCCACCGGTGCCTTCGTTGCCGAAGTCGCCGCTGAAGACATGTTCGCCCTTGGCGATGAGCGTCACGCGGTCGGACTGGCCGACGCGGTCGCGGCTGACGGCTTCGTCGCCGCTGTCCCACACACTGAAGATGATGCGGCGCTCGGTCGGGCTGTTGACCTGCATGCCGAAATAGCCGCGATGCCAGCCCACGGCCTCGAAGTAGGTCCAGAGTGGCGTCACCACGGGCGTGACCTCGCAGTAGAAGGCGTCCACGTTGGTGAAACCGAGATTGGAATAGTTGAGGTGGACGGAGGCGGTGTTGCGGCGCGCCTTGAGATTGAACTGCGCATTCCTGACGGCGGCGCCATCCAAGAGCAGCGCCCCGACGTCGCCGGCGGATTGGCCGGGGGCGTTGAGCGATTCGAGCGTGAACTTCTGATAGCCGGCCGCCGCGATGTCGAAGGCGCCGAAGGAAACTTTCACGGCGTCATCCCCTGCCCCCTTGGCGGCGGCCTCCCGGGACTGGCCGGCGACGGTCAGGCGCAGCTTGGACTCCGCGCCGGCCGGCAGGCGCACGGTCACGGCGCAATCGAGCCGGCCGGTCGTCTGGAGATTGCCGAACCACAGGACGCGCAGCTTCGGATTGTCCCAGCCGCTGATGCCGGAGCGCCCGACTTGCGCGCCTTCCACATCGGGGTCGAGATAGGCGGTGAAGGCGGGCACGCGCAATTCGCTTTGCGCCTGGGCGGCGAGGCCGGCTAGCAGCAGAACAGTAATAGTGAGCAGACGGGAGTATTTCATTGGGATATCAATCGGTTATTTTTCCGGGGAGTCAAACAGCGGGGTGCTGAAGTAGCGCTCGGCGCGGTCGCAGAGCATGGTCACCACGGTGGCGCGCGGGCCGAGCTCGCGGGCGAGCTGCAGCGCGGCGATGAGGTTCGCGCCGGAGGAGGTGCCGACGAGCAGGCCGAATTCGCGGTGGAGGCGGCGGGTCATGGCCATGGCGTCGCCGCCGCTGACCTTGATCCGGCCGTCCAGCGGCACGTCCCGCATGAGCGCGGGGACAAAGCCGTCGGCCACGCCCTCGATGGCGTGGCAGCAGGGACATTCGCCGGCGAGCGACCCGCGGCCGGCGGGCTCCATGGCGACGATCCGCGCGGCGGGCCAGCGGCGTTTGATGGCCTTGCCGCAGCCGGCCAGCGTGCCGCCGGTGCCGTAGCCGGTCACAAAGGCGTCAATCGGCCCGGGCAGCTGGCGGAGAATCTCCTGGCCGGTGAAATGTTCGTGGTCCTCGGCGTTGAGGGGATTCTCAAACTGCCGGGGCAGAAAGATGCGCGGATCCTGCGCGGCCATGGCCCGCGACATGTCAATGCCCGTCTGATAGCTCCCGGCGCTCTCGAACAACACCAGTTCCGCCCCGAGCTGGCGGATGAGCTGCCGCCGCTCCGCGCTGGCGCTGGCGGACATGAGGATTTTCACCGGATAGCCCAGCGCCGTGCCCATCATGGCCAGGGCGATGCCGGTGTTGCCGCTGCTGCACTCAACGATGATGGAATCGGGCCGCAGCACGCCGCGCGCCTCCGCGTCCAGCAGCACGCACTTGGCGAACCGGTCCTTGATGCTGCCGCTGGGGTTAACGATCTCGCACTTGACGTAAACCGTCAGGCGCTCGGCCTCAAAATAAAGCGGCACGAGCGGGGTGTTGCCGACGAGCGCGAGAACGGCATCGCGGCGGCGCGGGGCGGGTTGAGCATTCATGGCGGAAAAACTGAATCAGATGGGGCTGGCAGTGAAGACGACGCGATAGGATTTCGCCGGGTCGCACTGGCCGGGATTGGGCACGAGAATGAAATCGTCCGTGATGACGGGATTCAATTCCGCGCCGGCAACGACCTTCACGTCGCGCACGCGATGGGGCAAGTAAGCGATGAACGGCCGGCCGCCGCGCTGCGAGCCATTGGTGTTGATGGGCTTGAAACTGTCCGCGCCCCGGTTGGGCTTGACCTCGAAAGTGAACGTCCCCTTCTTCACCGTGAGCGTTTGTTCAAACGCCTTCGGGCGGTCAGCCATGCGCGCAACCCACGCGGGGTCGCCGTAGAACGCCACCACATCGCGGTCATACACCAGGCCGCGGGCGTCATCGGCCGTCAGGCCGGCGGCGGTGGCGGCCGCGCCGACCTTGGGCTGGACCGCGGCGGACTTGCCGGCGTCCGGCGACTGGTCGAGCATTTCCGGGAAGCAGGTTTTCAGCCGGTAAATCAGCGCGTGCTGGTTGGCAAAGAACGCCTCGTTGAACGTGTAGCGCCCGGGCTGTTCCACAAAATAATCCAGCACGCCCCACCCGGCGTAGCCGTACCAGGAGGTCACCGTGTAGCCGAGCATCTGGCAGACGCCGGCGCTATTCATCCACGCGGTCGCCATGCAATCGCGACCGACGAGGTGGCCGGTGAGGCAATTGCCGACGGGCATGAAGATTTTGGGGTTCGGCGAAGCTACGGTGAATTTTCGGTTTTGCGTATCGGCGCCAAATAGATGGCCATCGGCATGTTTGAAGAAACCGTCCGGATAACGATAACCGAGCATCCAGTCATGTTCGGAGGCGTGGCCGGAAGCCACGAACAAATCGGGGCGCTCCTCGTTCAGCACCCGGACCAGCGCCTCGGTGGTGTCGTCCGGCCCCTTCAATTGCACGGGCGCCCCACCCCTGACCTTGCGGACGAGCTTGTTCCGGTTGAGCTCACAATACCAGACGCCCTCCTCCACCATGTCCAGCGCCACTTCGGTGGCGCCGGCCACCTTGCGGATGGTGAGGGGCGTTTTCTGCCGGGCGATGGCCAGCGCATTCGCGGCGTCGTAACCGGTCAGGATGCCCCAGAAACAATCCGTGTAGGGATCCTCATCGAGCTGCCGCGTGAGCCGGCTGACCTGCGCCACAAACTCGCGGGTGGCCTCCGCCGGCGTCGCCACAAAACAGGCGTAGCGGGGAAACTGCTTTTGCAGGGCGGGCAGCGCCTCGGTCACCGAGTTGGTGAACCGGAGCGTCGTCGCGTGATGCTTCGACACCAGCGCGGCCACCACGGCCTGCCAGCCGGGATCCGCGGCGGTTTGGGCGGAGACCACGACGGCGTAATCCGAAGCCGCGCCGGCCCGGGGCGCCCACAGGCTCCCGATCGCCAGGACCAGGACAACGCCGACCCGTTTCAATGCTGGCAGGTTCATGGAATACCCGCCGGATCAGCTTTTCCAGCTAAGCACCACCTTGCCGGACTGGCCGCTCAACATGGCCTGGAAGCCCTTCTCAAACTCCGTGTAATGGTACCGGTGCGTGATGACGGGCCGGATATCCAAGCCGCTTTCGAGCATCACGGTCATCTTGTACCACGTCTCATACATTTCGCGGCCGTAGATGCCCTTGATCGTGAGCATGTTGAAAACCACCTTGTTCCAGTCGATGGCAATCGGCTCGGACGGGATGCCGAGCAGCGCGATCTTGCCGCCGTGCGCCATGGCTTCGATCATGTCGCGGAAGGCGGCGCCATTGCCGGACATTTCCAGGCCCACGTCGAACCCTTCCTTCATGCCGAGCGACTGCTGCACGTCCGCCAGTTTCCCCTTGGTCACATTCAGCGCCACGTCCGCGCCCATCTTTTTGGCGAGGTCCAGCCGGTAATCATTCACGTCCGTGATGACGACATAGCGCGCGCCGGCGTGCTTGGCGATGCCCGCGGCCATCACGCCGATGGGGCCCGCGCCGGTGATCAGCACATCCTCCCCCAGCAGGTCGAACGAGAGCGCGGTATGGACCGCGTTGCCGAACGGGTCAAAGATGCTGGCCACATCGCGGTCGATGCCCGGCTTATGGTGCCACACATTCGTCATCGGCACGGAAATATACTCGGCGAACGCGCCCGTGCGGTTCACGCCGATGCCCATGGTGTCCTTGCACAAATGGCGGCGGCCGGCCAGGCAGTTGCGGCAGCGGCCGCAGACCACGTGGCCCTCGGCGCTGACCACGTCGCCCACGCGGAAATCATTCACATTGGAGCCCACCTCCACGATCTCGCCGACGAACTCGTGGCCCACGACCATCGGCACCGGGATGGTCTTCTGCGCCCAGGCGTCCCACTTGTAGATATGGACGTCCGTGCCGCAGATGCCGGTGCGGTCCACGCGGATGAGGACGTCGTTGAGGGTGATCTTGGGCTCCGGCACATCCATGAGCCAGAGGCCGGGGGCGGATTCTTTTTTGACCAGTGCTTTCATGATATCGGGGGGTTGAATTTTCTATTATGTTGGAATTTGTTCCGTTATCCTAGACAAGCTGATTCCAGTATGCAAGAATTATTTCCATTATACTGCACAAAATGAAGACCGCCGCCCGCCCCCGCCAACCCGCCCCCGCCCCGGCCGCCCCGCCGCCGGAGGCCATCAACCGCGACCTCGGCAGCCGCGTCCGGCACCTGCGCACCGCGCGCGGCTGGTCGCTCGAATCGCTGGCCAACGCCAGCGGCGTGAGCCGCTCCATGCTCAGCCAGATCGAGCGCGAGCAGGCCAACCCCACCCTGGCCGTCACCCTGCGGATCGCCCGCGCCTTCGGCCTGTCGCTCGGCGAACTGCTGGAGATGCCCGGCGCCGCCACCACCGTGAACGTCATCCGCGCCGAGGACCACGCCTACCATTACCGCTCGGACAAGGACTGCCGCATCCGCACCCTCTCCCCGCTGAACCTGGAGAAGGACATCGAGTTTTACGAAGTCCGGCTGCAGGCCGGCGGCGCCCTGCGCAGCTCGCCGCATTTCGAGGGCACCCGCGAATTTCTCACCGTCCAGAAAGGCCGCGTCCGCGCCGAATCGGCCGGCGACGCCGAGGAGCTGAACAGCGGCGACTCCGCCAGCTACCGCGCCGACGTGCCGCACGCCCTCATCAACGCCGGCAAAAGCGAAGCCGTCATGTTCCTCATCGTCATCTACCGTTGAGGTCAACGGACACCATTTTTAAATTTCGACCCCGACAATCCGGCGATCAACGGCGGTCAATAATTTAGCCGGGCTAATTCCCCTGTTCTATTTGCCGTCCAGTTTTCCCTGAATGGGATGCAATCTAGCGATGGTTCAAGTCAGGCATAAACTTGCCGGCAAAAATATGACCAGCCGCGAGCCGAATTTTCGGCTTTTCGTCCAAACCCATAATTTCCAGCCAGTTGCACAAAATCCAGCCGTGGAGCGGTCGGAAAAAGCCGAAGTTTGGTGGGAATAAACCCAGGTTTGGTGGCGGGACTCCGAGGATTGGCGGCACCAATCCTCGGTTTGGCGGCGGGACTCCAAGGATTGGCGGCACCAA